>JAATVR010000460.1 GCA_014523665.1 Nitrososphaerales archaeon TH526 | reverse complement strand
GGAACACTAGTAGGTGGGACGGTGATTACTGTTTTAGATAGAAGAGGAGACAAGAAGAGGCAATCTCTGGATTTGACTAAATAGTGCGTCCATTTACAATAAATGAATTGTGAAATCTGACCGGAACAAATGATTTGTGAAATCAACACTATGCTTAGTATCAAAGCACTATTATGCAAGTACCTGCTTCCGGAACATGACCCAAAGCTATCTCAAACATAATTAGTCCTTCTACTTCTTCTTTTGTGGGGTCAAGTAGTCCTCAACTACATCGGCAAGCACATCATCTATTGTCGGTTTTTGTATATATGTAAAACAAATCTGAGCCTATCTAAAGTTCGGTGAATGCAGTCTTTCCAAGAGTCGATCTATCTTACTAATGGTAACTCACATTTTTAAATATCATAGTTTTTTCTGCGACGAACAGGGAAATCAAATTAACCGGGCGAGCACCATTTATCTTGGCGATTATTTTGTCGCGAAAGGTGTGACATACCCCTGTAAAAAGGAATAACATAACACTTAAGAATGTCTCCTATCAGAGGGGGTTTCTTGACTCATGCCCAACATGTCTAAGAGCGTAGTCTATCCTTGAACTTGAAACGAAATCCAATCTAGCAATTTTTGAGCAGTATGGATTGTAATAATGCTAGCGACTAATACAATAGTGATAACCATAGGATAAAAAGCGGGGTTTGACGGATTAAGTACATTAGATGGTTGAAATGGAACATCTACATTAAATGATGCTAAAGAAGAGGAATTTTCTTATGGTTTATTCCCAATTAACTAACTGGATCAATTTGGTTAATTAGATGTCTGCAAAGCTACTAGGGCAGCCAGGTTCATAGCTTCATTATCCTGGTTGCTCTCCACCTATTACATGTATGCACTATGTTATTTTATAATATATGCCAAGATAGGATAGGTTTGTCTTCATATGAAGCTGGTTTGGTCTATCCGGCTGGCTAGCTTCAATTTTTTTACTATTCATTTAATGGTAATCATTAAGAACGAGTTGTTCCTACAATTTTTAAAGTTAACCTATATCTTGGGTTGGCCAAGTTCTCCATTTACCTCAAGCCAACTCCAAGATAGTTTATATTAATAGTCAAGTCACAGTATCGACATTTACAGTACGGGGTTACGTATGTCTCATATTGGAGTTGTTCATATGCGCCTAAACTATACTAACTTGACTTAATCATCAATATCTATTATTGCCGATTCTATCAATGTAATCGGCAATTTCATCAAACGACCAACCCGTGTCATTCAATTCAATTATGGAAAAATCGTCATCAAGACCAGTTTTAGCTAAGGTTGGTAAAGCGGCCTTTATACTCATAGTCATATCAGAATTCGGTTTACCCTCCCACCCAAAATAAGACCAAATGACACCCAAAGCGCATCGTCCATTATATCCATCTGAATACCGCTCAGTAATTTGCGTAAACTGTTTTCCATAAACTCGCAGAATCTGAGGGACGGTCAGTTCTTGTTTTATTAGTTGCTGCTGCTGACTCATCGTACCAATATTATGAGCAACAAGCTATTTAGAACATACATCCGAGGATTGATAGGATCGCATAGCGACAATCGATGTTATTAGCTTAGAACACAGAATTTAATTTCTATATTCATAAGACTATTTTATATCTATCAATATATATATTAATAGTTATTATATCTCTAGGGATACCATATAGTGCAAACTTTTAAAATTAAAAATAGTCTAGTAATTGTGGTATTTGGACTGTTATTATCATCATTGGCTCCAACCATAGTTAGTAATTCTCTTACTAAATTACAACCAACATTGGCACAGTCAGAGAGCCAATTTTCTATGCCTAGTAACGATACAGTTGAGGCACAGAATAGCACTCAGAAACGTCTTCCAAAACAGGAAGGCTTCTCGGTGAGCGTGCTCGCGACAAATCTTAGCCAGCCGTACAATATCCTCTACGGTCCTGATGACGCCCTATGGATCACGGAGCGCGTCGCGAAAAACATCACGCGAGTCGATCCTAACAACGGATCAAAACTTAACAGCATGCCGGTCCCTAATGTCCACCAGTCCGAAAGCCAAGACGGCCTCATGGGTATGGCGTTCGACCCCGAATTCAACAATACACATCACATCTATATCGCCTATACCTACGACGCGAATCCGGGAGAGGAGCTTGACCGCCGCACCAAAATCACTCGCTTCACATACGATGCGGACACAGGTACTATTTCTGAACCAATTGATATAATCAAGGGACTTTCCGGTAGTACTGACAATAACTCAGGTCGTATGACGTTCGGTCCCGACGGGAAGCTATATTATACGATTGGTGATCAAGGCAAAAACTATCTCTCTTACTACTGCCTGAAAAACCAGGCGCAAGAGTTACCAACGAGGGACCAGGTTGCGGCCCAGAATTGGACATCTTATGAAGGTAAGGTGCTACGAATGAATTCGGATGGCTCCATTCCGGCTGACAATCCAATTATAAATGGTGTCCAAAGCCATATCTTTACATATGGCCATCGCAACGCACAGGGAATTGCGGTGGGTCCTAATGGCGATCTCTACATCGCAGAGCATGGTGATAAGTCCGACGATGAGCTCAATCGCCTACAAGCTGGAGGCAACTATGGCTGGCCTAATATCGCGGGCTACCAGGATGATCTAGCGTACCAGTACGTCAACTGGTCTGGGGCCGACAACTGCAAGAGCCTAAAATTTAGCGATACTGCACCTCCGCCGCCTGGTGTGCCAGTGATGAATGAAAGTGAGTTTGAGGCGCAAGACGTTAAGCCACCTCTTTATACGTTCAATACAGTTGTATATGATTATAATTTCACCGACCCCCAATGCAAAGACCTGTCTTACATCTGTAATCCGACAGTCGCACCATCCAGCTTACGTCTCTACACATCAAATGCCATTCCTGGCTGGGAGAACACATTTCTAATGACAACCTTGAAGACGGGCAAGATCTTACAGCTGGCGTTAAATGAGAATGGTACAGCGCTTACAAGCGATCCAGCGGAACTCTTTCGTTCTGAGAATCGCTATCGCGACATTGCATTCAGCCCGGATGGCCGCACTATTTATGTAATCACCGATACATCTGGCCCAGCTCAGGCCATGGATGGTGGCGTGACCAATGACCTATG
>JAATVR010000459.1 GCA_014523665.1 Nitrososphaerales archaeon TH526 | reverse complement strand
TAGGTAAAGGGCTATTATTATGCGATTATATCGTATTGTACATCCTTTGCAAAGTTTGGTTTCTATACAATCTGGGTCTAGACAAATTAGACTAGACTTGAAATGGACTGTGTGATTTCCCTTAATGAGAGCAGCTCAGGCTTGACGAAAGGTCGGGTCTAGTTACTCTGCAGGTTTGCAAAAAGATAAGTATGACAACATGAGTCGGCTCTGAAAATACCACTAATGCTATAAATATCTAGTCATTGATTGGTTATTCTTATGTGTGAGATATTTAGCATTGGTTCCTGTATGAGTCAATATTTATTTAGATGTATCCCAGAATTTAAAACTACAAAGTGCCAATTAGATGTTGAAAAATAAAGTAGCGTTAGTTACTGGAGCGAGCAGTGGGATAGGATATGCTACATCAGTTGCTCTATCTAGGGCCGGTGCGCATGTCGCAGTTGGAGCGAGGAGGTTGGAAAGGTTGAAGGATTTAGAAAAAGAAATAAGCGATTTTCAAGGGGCAGAAATCCTTATTCACAATCTTGACGTTACAGATAGAGCAAATTGCAATTCCTTCGTGGACGCTGCCGTCAAGAAATGGGGCACAGTTGATATATTAGTAAATAATGCTGGTTTGATGCCCTTAAGTTTTTTCAAAAATAACAAGTATGATGAATGGGAACAAATGATTGATGTAAACCTGAAGGGGGTCATTTATTGTACATCTGCTGTAATACCTCACATGCTTCATAAGGATTCAGGACACATTGTAAACCTGTCTTCCGTAGCGGGAAGACAGGTATTTGCAGGGGGAACCGTCTATTGTGCGACTAAATACGCAATAACTGCTTTCAGCGAAGGGCTAAGAATTGAATTCAGTCCAAAGTCCAAGATTAGAGTAACATGTATTGAACCGGGAGTGGTATCGACCGAGCTCCTAGAAACAATAACCGATGAGTCTATGTCACGCTTTATTGAAGCGTCAAAAAAAATGGAAGCCCTACAAGCACAAGATATAGCTGATGCAATAATGTACGCAGTACAGGCTCCCTTACACGTCAACGTTAATGAGATATTGATAAGACCTACCCAACAAGTCCTCTGATGATGAAAAGGAGTACTTTAGTTTTGCAGCCACTGTAGCCTCACCTGTAGCCGATCATATTTTTAATATTTCATGAGGCTTAGAGGTATGAATCAGGATTGAACTGGTAAATTCAATTTAGAAGTTGTGTGGACCCAGTTCAGTTTCTAGCTGTCAATGTCGTTGGTTCAGCGGTCGCGTATGTCTCATCCCTCTTCAGATATGAAAAGAGTATTTTCTTTCTTGCCAAATCCCATCCTATCTTCATTGCCACTAACGTAGGAACGAAGCCTAATGCAACATATCCAACCATTTCAAATGGATTCATATACATAGTTAGGCTCTCGTCCTAGATTGATTAAGTCTACTCATAATGTTCTATTATTTTTAAACATTGGTACTTATCTAGTATTTTTCTGAATGAACCAGGTTTACTTTTTTGCTCAAAAACGAAGTAAAGCAATAGGCTTAAGTGGGTTTAGTGAGAATGTATGATCAATATGGAAAAAGAAGAAGTTGCATGTCCGTATTGTCAGTCTAAATTTGAAAACAAGCAGGATTTATCCAAACACATTGATAGGATACATACTGGTTCAGGATTATTAGAAGGCAATGCAGGCAAATGGTAATCATTTGCATAGTTTCAAGAACAGAGTAATTGAAGAACAGAGTCACTAGCTATTCGATCTACAGAGTTCATAAATAGATCCAAAACGAGAGCTGCTATTGGGTGAGGATTCCCGGTGTTAATGTTGAAAAAACTGGCATCTAATTAGTTTCTTTATTTCTCCCTTAAAAAAGGTAGGTCGATGAACCTTTGCTCAAAATATCTGATTGTGGGTGCTATAAAGATATGACATATGATAATAGATATTCGGAAATCGGTTGCATGTAACACTTAAGAGAGGTAATAGATTAATATCATAATCTGGGGAGCAAATGTCAGAAATCCTCTTTAAGGGGCAAAACTAACCCTATTTACTGACTTAAATAACTCCAAACCCCGGCAGAGCTACGGTGGTCACGCTTCAATAGCGTGGCCATTTAACTTTGTCGAAAGACTTAAGCCTACGGGTAAATTTCTCAAGGGCGACTTTCATTCAGATTGAGTATTGATACCCCCTTCGTCATCATCTCCCCTAACCGACTAAACGTCGTATTTCAAATAATTTCTGAATTAAGATTACCAAGTTATTTTTGAGCGCTTCAGAAGCAACAACTAAGAATTTCGTAACTAACCAATGGGTCAAATGAAGAGTCAAATTTTCTATACAATAACAAAATTAAGGATAGCACTATTTGCTTGCTCGAATCGCTCCGAGTGGATAATCAGAGGGTAATAGAATTAAGTATGTCTAACCGATTCGTTCATTTCGCTCGTGAATTCTGCGATTTTTGCGGATTTGCGGATTCATTATATACTGAAAAAATGAAGATACCCTCCCTCTACTTTAGGTGACTGCAATCATAATTATTGGCATTTGTACCAGTACCATTGGAAGAAATTACTGATGCATGAATATATGACTGAATCTGGTAACCCATTAGCTTACAAGAACTGCGTGTGCTGCTGGTCGCGGAAATCAACGATCTGTGTAAGATGCAATTATTGTTATTCTTGCCATTTCATTGTTGAACGTACGGAAAGCTCCTCAAAACAGGTACCAGTTAGAACTATTAAAGCCAAAAGGACTAGCAACGAAAAAAAGTTTCGTGGATGCAGATTCGAAGCTAATTTTGTAATTTATAGTATGAAGAAGTAGCATCTCGACTCGTTTGTCTTGCTTTGAATTATTTTTCATTATTCTCTGTGGTGACCGACTATGTAGTTGTGGTAATTTGCTTCTTCGTTAGCGGACAGCATGAAATTTGTTAAAGTCCTTCTATGGAACCAGAACTTCGGTAGACATATTCGTAATCCTAGCCTAGTAGAAGTTTTTCTAAGCAAATCGTAGATTGTTAGTACTATTCATTGATATTTGTGATGCTTTCACATAAATATTTTTTTTACTCAGTAATTTGAATTCGTAGACTCTACTG
>JAATVR010000458.1 GCA_014523665.1 Nitrososphaerales archaeon TH526 | reverse complement strand
GCTATGATGAGTAAAAGTGCTATTAATAGATATAAACTACCGGTACCGAAAGATCGGCTACAGCGTATCGACAGAACTTCATCACCAGCTCATCAGGGCAATCTTCGAAATGCAATTGACTTCATAGCTGACGAAGAGACACCTGTTCTTGCTGCAGCCGATGGAATAGTGACTTTCGTCAAAGATGACTCTAATACTGGGGGATCTAATCCAATCTATTGGAGTCATACGAACTTTATTGTAATCATGCATTCAAATGGAGAATACTCACGATACGATCATTTGAGCTACATGAGTTCAAGAGTGAGGGCTGGTCACAATATCAGAGCAAGTGAAGAGATAGCTAGGGTCGGCATGACCGGGTATACATATATGCCACATCTTCACTTTCAGGTTTTTATTGCTACTGGAATGAATATGTGGACAGACTTTGATACTTTGGAAGTTCAAGATTTTGATTAGTCATTCATAGAGACTTCTTATTGCTAATAATACGTCATCATATATCGTTAAATGGTTGAAATATTCATTTGCTATAATAGGTTACATATAAACATCCGAAATATTGATTTTTAGAATCACGAACAATCGCACATGTATTGGTTGATGATAAAAGACTTACAATAATATTGACTTTATTTTAAGCGTAATAAATTGAAGTCGTATTGTATTTCAACAAAATCTGCTGGTAAAGCTTTTATTTAGATTTTGGATAACAGCCGTTTGTGTCAGAAATGACACATTCAATCAATGCTTTAGTTGATGGGAGTCATCCCCCATCAACTTTTGGCAAAGATTCGACGCTAACAACCACAACTCACAAATAATACCAGAAAGTATAACGTTCAATTCTGGTATTTTTGTGATTCATCGATCTAAACAGGTACCAGCTCAAACATTACGACTAATAACAATTGAATTAAGCTTCACAATATAACATTAAAATGCAAAACAATAATTCATCTAGTTATTTGCTAACTAGAATGCTTTTGGTCAGTTCTATGTATAAACTTCTCTTTGTCTATTAACTGATAACTCTGCTGCAGTTTCTCTTGCTGTGGTTGCGATGGTTTTTGCATTATCCACATTTATTCTTGAAAGCTCTTTTGTGTGTCGTTGTGCTCGTTCGAATGCGTTTCCAAAAGCTTCAATATTTCCAAATAAGATGTCATTGCCTATTCTTACTGACGCTGAGACGTTTTCAGCAATATGGTTAACTGATCTGATATATATCTCGGCCGGGACTTTCGGAGAAAACCAGTAATCATGTAATCTATTTGCATTTACATAGTACGGAGCTGCAGAGTTAAAGACTAAATCTATTATTGACTTTTGAACTTCAATATATTCTTCCACCATTTTTCCAGTCGATTCTAACGCTTGTTCTTGATAGTTTTTAACAACATTAGCATATTGTGGAATTTGATTTCTTGATTCGTCTATTGATTTTCTTACATTCTTTTTAGTTTCATTCAATGATCTATGGATTGTGGATTGGAATTCTTGTGCTGCTACTTGGGGTGCAACTTCTTGTAGAGTTTCAACTGCATCTATTTTATCTTCTACTCTCTTGGCTTCTTCAGCCACTTTTTTTGTGTCTTCAATTGCTTTTTCTTGTTCTCTTTTCGACATATTCATGTTTATCCAACATATTACATAAGCATTGACAGTTATGGCTTTTGTAACCATTTAAGACCATGCAAATGATGAGTCGGGATTTCAAAAAGTTTAAAAATTAACTTTGGGTTCGGCGGAGAGATTTATATGTTATGTTTAATATCTAGTGATAAGACAATGGGACTATTTTCGCTACTTGGCATATGGTTATTCTGGGACTTTCTGGGCTGGTTTAGAAAATACGGATAGGTTTTAATACAAACGATAACTTGTTACTGAATAGATTGGCTGATTAAGTATAGAAACAGTTTGATTTGAATGAATCTGCTAAGTAGCAATACGTAACCGTCGCCACAAACTGAGCATGTCTGAACCTATTTTAGCGTTATACAAAAAATGAAGTTGACCAGTGTTAATATGGGCAGGGGAAACACCAACCAACCCCAGTTTTGTGCCGGTAGTCGGGTCAAGTCCGACCAACTATCATATACTCAACTTTACTCTTAACAGTTTAAACATGGAGTTAGATACATGGCGCCTGGCTAATTTCAGAGAGATAATACGTAACCGTATTGCAATGTCGATGGTGTGACTTGCCTATTAACTGTTATAAAATATCTCGGAGTTAGCGAGCCAAAAGCAAAAATTCGTTCGGACGAAGAAAGATCTTTTGCTAGTCTAAAAGGCCAGACCTCGTTGACACTAGTATTCCGTTATCATGATAGAATTTGATTTTTTTGCAAGAATGGTATCAGGAATTGATAGTGGAAGAGCGCCATAAATCTTGACAACATCAATAAACGGTGATATAATCTCAAAGTTTTCCTTATCCTTGTAATTTATCTATAATGTAATGTAAGTTAATCCTTCTTTTCTAGGCTTTACATTATCTACTCTTTCTTTAATAGAATCATGAAGCAATACTATGATTCTAAAGTATGCAAAATGTGCATATATTGAAGTTATGACATACGCAGAAAAAAATCAAATGTATTAAGTCTATGCAGGTAAATCAGATTTATTGCATAATAATAGCCACATACGAATACTCCAATAAGTATTTGAGTTGTTATCGCAATAGCATTCGCCCTTCGAAAATACTAGCTTAACAAAGGAAATCTAGTCATCCAATACAT
>JAATVR010000457.1 GCA_014523665.1 Nitrososphaerales archaeon TH526 | reverse complement strand
ACCAGACTGCTGCTGCGAAATGACCACCACTAACTAATGAATTGTTAATATTAGATAAACCTGCCTTAGGGTCTGGGAATAACATCAAACCCCATCTGCATAGCGCTGCATCAAACATTGAGAGTGGTAAGTCAATTATTTGGACAGATAGGATTTGCAAGCGTAGGATGGAACTCAGAATAACAGTTTAAGCATTTCATTCTTAGCCCTTAGACTACTGAAACTACAGACCTGACAATATTAACTAGCCTTTTCTGGTGCTTCTTTGTTATCTTGCAATCACTTGGCCTTTTGCTTCTTTCTATTTGATGCCCTAGATGATTTGCTCTTTTAAGAATTGGACATCATGGCAATAGAAGATTGTTTTCTAAAGCTAACTAAGAAATACGGCCAACAAATCTAATACTCGAACCTTGATTTTGGTAGCAGTAAAAACAGGCGATATCATATGAAACCTAATTAGAAACTAATGGATGGAGGGTGTGTGAACAATTTTTGACATAAATTTTGGGCTCAATCATAATATCTAACCGATCCGGATCGTTCTTGTTTTTGATAGAGATTTACTGTGTGTCATAACTAATTAATGTAGGAAATTTGAAATACTAAGATAGTCATTTCGTGCGTGATTTTGGTCTTCCGAACGCTTGAACGCTTCGAACGCTACTTTACTTACCATAATTTTTTTCACCCTTGTACCTGGATCCTGAATATAGTCATGTCAATATTGGCGTCTCTAAGACTAGTCATTATCTCGTTAAGTCTACGGCTTAGGATATGAGCTGCTTTTGGCCACGTTCTGCTTTCCTTCAGTATACAATTCATATACTGAAGGATATAACTTCTTGTCCCAGTAAAGGTGTTGTTGACAGAAAGAATGACATCATATATCATGACAGAACAGAATTTGATGAAAATATTGCAGCTCTTATGTCTGATCTCGTGACACTAGCTAATTCTCTAATCAAATTAGCCGAAAAAAAGGGTGCTAGCAAAGAGGAACTGCAAGAGATTTTGAAGGAGAAAACCAAAGGTGTTTTTTTCTCGACTGGCAAGCAGGGAAGATATGATGATTTAGTTAAGAGTATAGTAAATATTGACTTTGTTGCTCGTTTGGAACGAAAGAATGACGCTAACACTATTTCAAATAAGACATTTGACTTTTCAAAAACTACAGTCCAACAGCTAATTCAAAATGGATTTAGAGAGAGCAAGGAACAGTTGAAAGAAGTACCTGTCATGCAGTAACATGAAAATCAAAAAAGAAAGTTTATGCTCAACAATCAAGGTAATAGAGGCGACTAAGATAGGTCACTGCAAACAAAATCTAACTTAAAATGAAAAAAACCAATAATTCTGACAATGAAACTGAGTTTGATAAGGTAATAGGGTTATAGTTATTCCTGTTGCCGAATACTCTTTTTTTATCGATCTAGACTTTATATATACTGTCAATATCTGTTCCTCATGTCCCAAAATGAACGACTACGATGTAGTGATTCTCAGAAAGTACGATCATGTTTTTATCGCCTGCATGAAGAAATTTCCAAACCATATATGTAGATATCTCGACATGTGAAGGAGCTGTCAGGCAATCCCTCAGCATAGATTCAACAGTAATGTAACCATTTTATAGAAATGTAGGTTTTCTGATCTTATGCTACTAAATCAGACTTCATAGTAACCATGTCCTCATTGCTGGCTATCATAGAAGGATTGTCTTGAGACGAGGTCGAACAGAGGCGGCGATTGAGGGGAGCCTTTTTGCTTGTTATTAAGGTCTACTTTAGTAGGAATTAGTAGACAAAATTAAGAAATTAGAATACTGCATTAGAATTATCCTTCTCTGCTTTCGTAGTTTGTCTTCCTTGTACCAAACGAATATGGTATCAGCCATACGACTACTACCTAAAGAGAAAGAATTTGTTAACATGTATTGAACCATTTAAAATTAAGTTTGAAACTGTGCCACTGCTGTGGTGAAGAACGACAATAGAAAGCATTTTTAAATATTTCTTCTCCACCCTATTGTGAATGGAAAATGGTATTGCTCTTTTAAATAAGGCAGAGTATGTCAAAAGGGGGAAAATGGGAAAAGATACTTGCCATCAATTTATTGATGGATCATTTTAGGACATT
>JAATVR010000456.1 GCA_014523665.1 Nitrososphaerales archaeon TH526 | reverse complement strand
TTCGAATGGCTTGACACTCCTGGACATCCTGCTTCTGAAAGGAAACCATTTATGATGAGAGAAAAGGATTGCATATTCTGTATGGCATGTGAAAATGTCTGTCCTCCTCAGTGTGTAAAGATATTCAATAAAGGATAGGAATAAGAATCAAGACTGGAGCCACTTTGATTGCTACCTGCAATGACATGGAGACGGATACAAAAATCTTAGGCTTATAAATCTAGGGAATTTCTAGCTCTTCGAAGTGCCAACAAAACAATTTGATCTAGTAGCCACAGGAGGGACATTCGATGAAATCCATGCGGGGCATCGGGAATTGCTAACTAGGGCGTTCAGTTTGGGAAGATTGGTACTGGTAGGGGTATCAAGTGACAATTTCGCAGCCTCAAAGAAAGGTCAGAATAAGCTAAGGCATAAATTCGAAAGTAGGGTAGATAGATTGGTTAAATTCATCCATGATGAGTTTGGAGATGTGAATTTCGAGATAAAAGAGCTAAATGATGATTTTGGACCCACGAGCACGGACAAAAACATTCAAGCTCTTATTGTCAGTGAAGAAACTGAACCAAAGGGACATGAAATTAATAGGATTCGGTCAAGGAAAGGATTTGATCCCTTGGCAATAATTACTGTCACAATGTTAAAGGCAGAAGATGGTCTACCTCTTTCATCATCTCGAATTCGTTATGGAGAAATAGATAGGTACGGGAGAGTCTTGAAACGGCAGAGTGGATCACAGTAATATTCCGTATTGCGATGAATGCCTTTTCTGTCCCCACCTTTACAGGCTTGGATCCCGACAGTATTAAAGACTCTAATGCAAATCTTGTTGATTCAGCTAAAGATATACTGTCCGCCTGGTTGGAAATGTGCTAGTTCAGATGATTGAATCGACGCTCCCTTGCTAGGAGGACAAGTTTGAAGGAAACCACAATTCAGAGCGAGGCATCAGAAGGGATGCTTTATACTAAATCTATATGGACCGTGTTTCTGTGGACACGAATGGATAGGGGATCGATCCCCTCTAAAAGTATCTTATGGGCAGTATTTTGAAGCCTTGCTGCGGATTCTTTGTCAGACATCATTATACTGTGTGAACTCTCGTCATCTAAAACCAAAATAATCTCCCTCTCGCCGACGATGGATGTTTGTCTGAGTTTGTGCTCTTTTCTGTTCGTGGATAGTATCCACATTAGTTTCTCAGCTTCGTACTCGTCCTCACATACGATATTTTCAGTGTTCCTCACATAGCTAATCAAAGGGATTGTCCTCATAAAGGAATGAACCAATTTTATTCCGCGCCTGGTCTCGTCGTCTAGTAAACTTGGATATAAACAACTTAGTCTGAGTGGTCAGATCTGATTTGCACTCCCCGCACAATAAATTACCTGTTCTACATTTTAGAGATCGCTCAAACGAATCCTTTCCATCGTCAAAGAAATGGCTTAGGTACCAAAATACTGGGCATGCATCTGGATTTCCCCCCAATATCCTTTGTAGTCCAACCGACGGTTGCCCACCTGTATACGCTCCAGAGATCTTGTTTTCTATTGTTTCGGGGTTGTCAGTTGTAAAAATGGCGCTAGTCGGTTTTGAAGATGACATCTTACCATTCATTTCAAGACTCGGCACAAACTTACTGTGGATTTGTGCAGGCTTATAGTACCCCATCTTTTCTGCGACATCTCTTGTAATCCTCCAGTATGGATCTTGGTCAATTGCCGCAGGTATCAGAACACGCGTAGGCTTCTGTTCGATCAAGGATGGCAAAAAGCAAGGCGCTGCCTGAATAGCAGGAAACCCTATCATTCCAATATTAGAGGAAGGTTTAAACCCAAATACAGCTCTTGCAGTAGAAAAGGTTAACCTTTTTGAAATCTCCAAGTAGAGAGGATATAAAGCGTGTATATTCTTAGTATCTATTATGATCCTGGTCAACTTGGGGTCGAATCCCATTGCTATCACGTCAAGGATATTGTCATAGGCATAATTCTCCACCTCTTGCAAGCTTAGATGTTGACTGTAGAGAAATTTTTCATCGTCAGTAATCTGAAACAACAGTCTGGACTTGAACGTATCTTGGAGATATTTTGTGAAAAACCAAGGCATCAAGTGACCCATGTGAACATGACCAGAAGGGCCTCTGCCTGTATAAAGGTAAAAATTGTCCCCATTTCTATACGCGTCTAGAATTGTGTCAAAGTCTCTATGAGAAAAGAAGAAGCCACGTGACAACAGAGGATGAATGTTCCCGGAGATTATCTTCAATTTCTCTATTATTTCAGGAGTGATTAATCGAGTGCCGAAATCTTGGACAATTTTATTGTAGTCAACTACTCCGTCGACCTGCCACGGTGTCACGCTGTACTCTCCGCTTACATTAACTACTTCATTGTCTGATGATTCTTCGATTTCCTCATCATGCACATCCATTACAATTATTTCACGAACATAAGCTGATTAAACGTTTAAAAAGTGTTCTTCACTGAGAAGATTAAAAACAAATTATGACTTATAAAGCGACTGCTCTGCATCCTATCGAGAAAAAGATTCTCGACCTTGTTGGCAGAGATGGATCCCTCACAATTGAAGAGCTGTCAGACGAAAGCGACTTGACGATCGATCAGGTGAGGAGAGGAGTGGAACGGCTAAAATTCAAGAATCTCATTATGATCTCTCAAGATCTATCTGTTTTCTTTGAATTGGACGACCGCGGGAAATCTGCCCTAACCACTGGATTGCCTGAAAGGAGGCTGGTCAGTGCCATTCAATTAGATCCTAATAGAGGAATTGCATCGCTTGCAAAGACCCAGGCCTTTGAAAAAGATGAGCTAGGAGCGGCTATCAGGATTGCAAGGGACCAAAACCATTGGTTGCTTCCGGTCGCCGGTGATACGAATAAAGCTAATCTAAGGATTAACCAGTCCGTCTTAGAATTCTCGCCAGAAGAACGAGTTATTGAGAGATTCCGAAATGTACAGCGTATCTCTGAAAATGAATTAGATGACCTCGAAAAAAAAGGTGTGGAGCTTCTCTTAAGGAGGCCAAACTATCTAAAAAAGATTCAACAACAAATTGTTACTGTATCATTAACATCAATTGGGAAGACAAAGGCTAAAGAGATCACTGTGTCTAAATCCCTTCAAACAGAAATCGTTAGTTCAGGTGCTAGAGAAGAAGATCGGTCAGAGAGTTTCGCATTAGACCTTCAAGCTGCTGTTAAATATGTGTTCCCAGGGAAAACGCACCCATTAACAGACTTAATTGCAGAGATTAAAGAGATTTTCGTGAGCTTGGGATTTGCTGAAATAGAAGGTGACATCATACAGACTTCCTTTTGGAACTTTGATGCATTGTTTACCCTTCAGGATCATCCTGCCAGGGAAATGCATGATACGTTCTATCTTTCTGGATTCAGGAAGGTAGAGGAAATTGCGAGCGAAGAGCAGATCTCGAATGTTTCTAAAATACATAATAAGAATTCAATTAATACTTGGGATATTCGAGAGTCCAACCGTTTGGTTCTGCGTACACATACAACCCCGGTCACATTGAAATATTTGGCAGACAACCAACCTGATGAAGCAAAGATTTTCTCAGTAGGAACTGTCTTTAGAAATGAAAAAGTGACGAAGGGTCACCTCTCTCAATTTTTCCAGATTGAAGGTATAGTCACTAAGCCGGATGCATCCGTAAGAGATCTAATGGGGTTGCAATTGGAATTCTACCGCAAATTAGGAATCCAAAAAGTGAAGTTTTGGCCTACATTTTTTCCGTACACTGAACCATCGTTACAATCAATGGTGTACATCGAGAGTATCGATAAATGGTTAGAACTCTTTGGTATGGGAATATTTAGGGAAGAAGTCACCCTTCCCATGAAAATCAGAAATCCAGTTCTTGCTTGGGGAGGAGGTCTCGAGCGTCTTGCAATGTTACGTCTTGGCTTGGATGATATAAGAACACTCTACAGTAACAAGATCGAGTGGTTAAGGAATGTTCCCAAATGCCAATTGTAGAAGTTCCCCTGACCTTCCTAACAGAGTCCTTCCCCAAGAGATCGCTTGAAGATATCATCTCTTCTCTTCCCCTCATAGGCCTTGATATCGAAGGTAGAAATGATAGATTTGTCAGACTAGAATATAATCCAAATCGACCAGACTTTTCATCCTATATCGGAATTGTACGTGCATTAAAGGGGTATCTTGGATTAGAAACGGGGCTTCCAGAATATAGAATAAGCAATGACAAGAGGTTTCGGATCGAGATAAGTGGATCTGTAAAATCAATCAGACCGTACATTAGGGCCCTAGTAGCCAAGGATAGGCGATTAGATAACGACCTTATCACAATGCTAATAGAGATGCAAGAAGATTTGCATACAGGGATATGTAACAAGAGGAAGTTTGCGTCTATTGGTCTGCATAATCTTGAAACAATGCGATTTCCTTTGAGTTACTCTGCGTCTAGTCCAGATGTTTCATTTGTGCCTTTAGATTCCAGTCGAGCTCTTTCACTCAATGAGATCTTGAGCTCAACGGATGTAGGTAAGAAATATTCGTATTTGCTTAGCAAGTCAAAAGAGTTTCCTATCCTGTTGGACGCAGAAAAGCAAATTGTATCATTCCCACCTATAGTGAATTCAAAATTCACCAGATTAGATAATCTATCAAATGGAATATTTGTAGATGTCACTGCAACCGACCCAAGAGTAGCTGATCTTATTTCAGCTATATACGCTGCAACATTGTACGACATGAACTTCCAAGTTTGTCATGTTATATTAAGTGAAGCTGAAGGATCTTTATCTAAATCACCTGACATGAGCCCCTTGTCTGTATCAGCCAGCTATACGGAAATAAATAGATGTCTAGGAGGCAAATTTTCTCGAGAAGAAATCGTTAGAGCTGCAGCTCGTAGTCGGTTGGGCACAAAAAATTCAGGACATGGGACATTAACGTGTACTGTACCTAGGTACAGAAGTGACGTCAGGCAGGTTAGAGATTTGATTGAGGAAGTGATGATAGGGCTTGGAATATCGAAACTTTCCCCAACATTACCCCTGATTAATGTAACCGGAAGTAGGAACACAAATTCGGTTCTTATTGATAGGATCAAAGAGGTATTAGTTGGGCTTGGACTGTTGGAAATCAGAAACGAAATTATAGTTTCGAGCTTCTCGCAGTTCGATTCCATGGGTCTGAAGCCGGAAGAGTCGTCAGTATTTAAGATTGAAAATTCCCTAGTATCAGGGCACGATACGTTGCGCAATTCTCTCCTTCCTTTAGTTGTCGATACTATTGGACACAATATTCATAGTCCATATCCCCAGAACATATTTGAAGTTGGTAAGGTGTTTAGAAAAGCGGAAACTGAAACTGAAAAATGGCACCTTTGCGTGGTAGTTGCTTATAATAGGGCTGATTACACTAGTATCAAGTCAATATTGCAGACTTTTTTGAAAGTTGCGTTTGGTAAAGATGCAGTAACGGCACCACCAAATTCTAGTAGCGGAGAATACTCTGATGGTCGCTCTGCGGATATTATCTTGGAAGGAAGCATAGTGGGGAAAATAGGTGAAATTAGTGATTTCGCCAGGGAAAGTCATCGAATACGTGTGCCTGTGGCAGCATATGAAATAGACCTTTCTCCTCTTCTTAACTCATTTCGAAAATCAATGTGAGAAGGCTGTCAGCAGTGTCAACAATGAATATGACCCAGCAGCTATTTTGAGCAGAGTCATCGACGATTTCAATGAAATTGTAAAAGGTGGAACCTATGAGAAGGATAGCCTTTACTAAGCTTACAGACACCTATTTTTTTGTCTGCATTATCCGTATTGGAATTTTCAACCATCATTATTAAAGGTTCTGTACCCTGACATGTAAAGAAACAGGTATTTGGCCTATTAGTTACTTAGTGGGGATTTCTCATGAATACCTATTTCAGGATTAAATGTCTTCATAAGTAACGCTATATGAAAGGATGTCCCATTTATTTGAGGACTCTGAGGTAATTCTTGCGCCATAAGATCTGATACATAACTTGCAGCTCAATATGATTCAAATATATACGCCTGCAATCTCCCTTGTTATCCCCGTTAGAGAGTACGCTAGGAGGGAATACACATGAGTGTAATAGGCTACCAATGAATAGTAGTGGGTCAGAGGCGGGGGACATTTTATCAATACATTGGATTACTTAAAGTTACCAATCACATTTTTTATGATAGACTTTGCTTCAGAAGAAATATCAAAATCTCCTAACACCTTGATTGGTTCTGTGAGCAGCAGTCTTCTGAAATTTGGTTCGCTAGCCGCCCTAAGAAGTATTTCGTCAACAATTTTTACATCCCCGTTCTTAATTTCCAACCAGAATTATGATATATACCGAATCTTAATTTGTAGTTTTCTACTTCCGATACCCTACAAGAACATTATTATTCTGAAAATTTGATTCCGAATATATATTGCAACTGGTAGACCGATTTAAATGGTCAAAAAATGGCACAAGCAGAATTCAACCCCCAGAAAAGACCCTTTTGGCAGTAGAAACACTCGCCGAAAGTATTGGGGTGACACGTATTGGCAACATTACTCATCTAGACAGACTAGGTATTCCCAATTATTCAGTTGTTTTGCCCGGTACTGAGGATTACATTTGGGTCTATAGTGGAAAGGGTTTCACCATGAAGCAAGCTAGGACAAGCGGCCTTATGGAAGCTATAGAGCGATACTCTTCTTTGCCTAGTAGTTATGAACGACCTTTTATCCGAGGGTCATTTATTGAGTTATCAAAAAGCTATAATATGCTCAGTCCAGATGATGTTTGCGAACCTCTCTCTGTTCAATACAAAAATGATATGATCATGGATTACATTCAAGGCTTTGATCTTGTTTCATGTGAACATATTCTAGTACCCGCCGCATTGGTATTGTTTAGGTACACTCAAGACGCTAGTGCTGTGAATCCGTTCTCTTTCTCTCATACAAACGGACTCGCGTCAGGAAATGTTTTAGAGGAAGCGATTTGTCATGCCTTGTGCGAGGTTGTTGAACGAGATGCATCAAGCTTAGCTGACTTACGTTCAAGCGCCTTTCCATATCATTTTATGAAAATTCTGTCAAACAAGTTTAAAGAGAATGGCTATGCAATCCATGATATTGCTTCGGATGTCATGGTTGATGAACCAAACCTATTTCCAATGCTCGAGCTTGAAGATGCAATATTTCAACCTGCGCGAATCCTAGTGAATAGGTTTAAGGCCACAAATATTTCCTTGCTAGTTAAGGACATCACAAGTAATGTGGGAATACCAACATTTAATGCTGCAAGCGTCGAATGGCTGACTCAAAATTACGGCTACCTTGCAGAAGGAACGGGCACACACCCAGATGCTAGGATTGCGCTGGTAAGGGCAATTACCGAACTTGCTCAGACTCGAGCGGCCAACATCCAAGGTGCCCGAGACGATCTTCGGAAAATTAATTACATAGGTGAAAACTCAGAGGACAAGAGGTCATGGCAATTCATGAATTCAGATAGAAAGATTCGTCTTTCGGAGGTTGAAAGCTACTATAATGAAAACATACTAGATGATATACGGCTGATTCTCAACCATCTTAAAAACGTAGGACTAAAGAAGGCCATTGTGGTGGACCTAACGGTACCACGGATAGGAATTCCGGTAGTACGAGCCATCGTACCAGGCATGGAAACATTCAAGTTCACAAAATCTGTAGTGGGTCAAAGGGCAAGGAATTATTTCAAGATATGAAAAACGTAATTGTTTTTGTTGGTCCTAGTTTAGATACTGAAAAGGCACGAAAAGTGTTAGAAGCCGACTATAGACCTCCTGCGAAGAAAGGGGACCTAATCAGATTGATAATGTCTTTAGACGACAATCAGACTATAGTAGGCCTAGTAGATGGATATTTCTTGCTTGACTATCCGCCCACACCTATTGAAGTTTATCAGCTAATAATCAGACACAACACAGTAGTGTTAGGATCATCAAGCATAGGGGCATTGCGAGCAGTTGAACTAGAAAAATTCGGTATGATTGGTGTGGGAAAAATATTCGAATTGTTTAAGTACGGGAGACTAGATGCTGACGACGAAGTGGCTGTAACTTTCTCTCATGACTTGTACCACCTTCAATCTGAAGCCATGGTGGACATTAGGTATAACCTATACCTTTCAATGAAGAAAGGGGTTATCGACAAGGAAACCAAATATGCTATCACTAAGGTCGCCAAGAGTATTTATTTTCCATTTCGAACATACCAAAATATTGTTGAAGAGACCGTCAGGAGAACTCCCCATCTGGAAAATGAAACAAGACGCTTCGAAACCTATATTCATGAAAATAGAAAGAGTCTGAAAGAGAGGGATGCTTTGAAACTTGTCGAGCATATCAGAGATATGTTATAGAAATGTTCAAAGGCTAGGTTTGAGCATCTTTTTCTGAACTGTGGGAGATCTTCAATTTTCGCTCGACCCAGGTGAGTTACAGATGATAGCTTCAACCCGTCTGAGTTGCAATTCTAACTCTAACTGTGGGACAAATGGAGACTTATCAAAATCTAAACGAATTGGTCTAATTTTTAAATGTTTAGATAATCCAAATCAATCAGAAAGAAAATACATCTATATTGATAGCCAAATTATTAGTAGAGATGCAACCCGTTGAAGCTATAGCGCTTTATATATTCACTCTTATTATGTGCTCCATCATGCTAGCTTGGGTCCGCTTGTTTATCTATTCAGGGAGGTCATTGAAATATTCGCCGAAACTTGAGAAGGTCAGAAACGTAGATCCTAAACTCACACCTCGAGTCAGCATAATTGTACCTGCATTGAACGAAGAAAAATACATCGGCAGGTGCTTAAGAAGCCTTCTGGCTCAGGATTACAATAACCTTGAAGTAATATCTATAGATGATGGCTCTACGGATAATACCCTTCCAACTATGAAGGAAGTAGCATTAACCGACCGTAGACTTCGTGTAGTCGAGGCCGGTCAGAGGCCAGTCGACTGGGTGGGAAAAAATTGGGCCTGCTTCATCGGTTATAATAATTCGACGGGAGACATTCTAATCTTTACTGATGCAGATACTGTTCATTCAAAACAGACTGTTACCTTAGCAGTGAACCATATACTGCATGAGAACCTCTCCGCGATTACGGCTATTCCTAAGCTAATGTCTGATGATTTTCTTACTAGCGTCACATTACCACTCCTATCAGTCTTTTTACAGACCAGGTTTTCTCCTTTGAAAGTAAACGATCCTGCAAACAAGTTGGGGTTTTTTTTTGGGAGTTTCTTTGCTATTATTCGAGGCCATTATGAATCAATTGGAACTCACAGGGAAGTGCGCACGGAAATAATTGAAGACGGCGCAATTGGGTCACTTGTGAAAAAAAGAGGGATTAAGATGAAAATGTTTAGAGGAGAAAATTGCGTTGAAGCATTGTGGGCGAGGGACAGACAAGGTTTATGGAATGGAATGTTGCGACTCTTGATTCCTATGCATAGAGAACAAGGTAGAAAAACAGTCCCGATGGTGATTGCCATTGCTTTCCTAATGTTATTCCCGTTCATTGCTATTCCGGGAGGAATCTATTTTATTGATCGCGGCGGATCCATCTCTCTGAGCATGTTACTTGCCAGCGCGGCGCTGATTACTTTGTGCATCATGATTGCGACGGCTGCCCTCATCCTATCTGAGTCGATGAAGACAAAGAAGCAGTTAGCACTCGGTTCACCTATAGGGGCGACAGTCATAACATTGTCCTTTGTTATTTCTCTGCTTAAGGTCCACAAGCCTCAGTCATTTGCCTGGAAAGGAAGAACGTACTTGTAGAACGGTTAAGAATAGTGTTTATTAGTCAAGGTGTAACAGATAACGGTGCATTGATGCGCTGTGATAACGATCTGGAGCATGTATGCAAGATAATGGATGAAATAAAGCATTCTTCTTACCATATTAATAGTAAACAGGCTCTCTCGTTATTCTACAACGCTAGTATTGAACAATTAATTGAGTGCTCTTCATATCTGCGCAATAAATTTAAGCCTTCAACCTTGACCTACTCTAGAAAGGTTTTTGTCAATCTTGTGAATCTGTGTCGCGATACATGTTCTTACTGTACCTACAAAAAGGAACCTGGAGATTCGGCAATTTCAATGCTCGATCCCGATAAGGTCTTGGCTATTGTAGAAATTGCAAAGCGGCTGAGATGTACTGAGGCATTAATCGTGACAGGTGAGAGACCAGAAATTCGATACAGAGAGGTACGAAATTGGCTTCGGAAAAAGGGGTTCTCTACCTTGTCTGAATATATTGGTGAGATATGTGAAATGATTATCAAGAAAACGGGATTATTACCTCACACGAATGCAGGAAGCCTTTCCAAACAAGAGTTATTCACCTTAAGGGAGAGCAATGCTAGCATGGGATTGATGTTAGAATCTTCTAGCATTAGATTATCAGGTAGAGGAATGCCACATGAAAAAGCACCAAGCAAACATCCTAAAGTAAGAATAAAGTCTCTGACTTCATGTGGTGAGCTAAAAATTCCAACTACAACCGGGATACTCATAGGCATTGGAGAGACAGCTGAGGAGATCGTTGAATCATTGTTTCTTATAAAATCGCTCCATGAGTCTTATGGGCATATACAGGAAGTAATAATGCAAAACTTTTTACCCAAAGATGGAACATCCATGTCTGATTATCCAGCCCCTAGCAAGGAGTATTTCATGCGAGCAGTTGCGGTAGCCAGAATTTTGATGCCCAACATGAACATTCAAGTGCCACCAAATCTCAACGAGTCAATAGAAGACTATATTAACGTGGGAATCAATGATTGGGGGGGGATATCCCCTGTTACCATCGATTACGTTAATCCAGAACGCCCTTGGCCGCCAATAGAATATGTAAACCAAGTGACTTCGAGAAAAGGATTATCTTTGAAGGCCAGGTTGCCTGTGTATCCAGAGTTTTTGAAAGATGGCCAGTCTTACATTTCTCAGTGTGTTCGGCCTTCAATTGAAGCACTGGCAAATGAAGAAGGTTTGGTGAAGGAGTCATACCTGAGTTGAATATAGAAAGCATTCTCAAGACAGTTGACCCTCTTGTCTCGGAAGCTCTGAATTTAGCAATTGATGACAAAGAAATAACTGTCGACCAGGCAGTAGAATTGTTCGATACAAGTGGGATCGAAATGAACCTATTAACCTCGGTTGGAGACGAATTGCGAAAAAGAGCCTGTGGTAATGTTGTCACATACGTCATCAACAGGAACGTGAACTTTACCAATGTGTGTATAAAGAGGTGTGGCTTTTGCGCATTTAGCCGTGACTTCAGGCAGGAGGAGGGTTACTTTTTACCTGTCGAAGAAGTTGTTCGACGAGCTGTAGAGGCACATCGGTTGGGTGCCACTGAGATATGTATACAAGCGGGTCTAGCCCCAAATATGGACGGTTCCCTCTATCCGGATATCTGTAAAGCGATCAAGCGTGAACTACCGGATATACATATTCATGGATTTTCCCCTGAAGAAGTATTGTATGGAGCCAGAATGAGCAACACTACTGTTAAGGATTTCTTATCATGGCTTAAAGAATCCGGTGTCGGTAGTCTACCAGGGACCTCCGCAGAGATACTGGATCAAGAAGTTAGAGACTTAATATCTCCAGGCCGCATATCTGTCATTGATTGGATAGATGTGATAAAGACAGCCCATGGTTTGGGCATTCCAACCACCTCTACCATAATGTACGGACATGTAGAATCCAATTTCCACAAGGCCAATCATATCGATACATTGCGTAGGATCCAGAAGGAATCTGGTGGTTTTACAGAGTTCGTACCTCTCAGCTTCATATACCAGGAAGCACCTATGCACAGTCGTAGTACTTTAAAGAACATGCGTGAAGCGGGAGCGGCAGCAACAGATATTATAAAAATGTACTCCGTTTCTAGGTTGATGCTTCATAATTATGTGAAGAATATACAGGTTTCTTGGGTGAAAGAGGGTTCAAAAATGTCTCAATTTCTGTTATGTGCTGGGGCAAACGATTTTGGTGGTACACTGATCAATGAAAGTATATCCACAGCTGCAGGTTCAATTCATGGTCAGATTATGAAACCTCGAGAAATAAGAAGCCAAATTAAGGGCTTAGGGCGGATCCCTGCTCAGCGCAATACATTGTATGACATATTGCAAGTAGACTCGGGAGCCGAAGAGGAGTGTCAAACTGAACTTGATCAAGTAAACCCCGATGATTTTGGGTCGTATAGAGAGCTTATCAAGCTTGACAAGTATAGGTATAAACATTTACCGCATCATAATTAGCTGGGATTAGCTTTTTCCATAATCAACATGGTAAGAGTGGATTTAACTCCATTCATACGTCTGATTTTCAAGCTAATGAAGTCCTTTAGTCCCTCCATTGAATCCGCTTCTACCTTAAGCATGATATCATATACTCCATAGATCGCGTAGGCTTCCTTTACACCTGGTAGTTTTTTCATTTCGTCGGCCAACGGACCTTCATATCCTAATTCTGCATTCAGCAATACAAAAGCTCTTGGCATTATCCAATCGTTGGGTGTGATTATACTTTAATCTAACTGTTGATCTCAATCGACCTTCACTTGCTGATCACTCAAAATCATTCCCTGGAGGCAAAAATTCGCTTCAGCTCTGATCAAGATCGGTAACGTTTAAGAGTGATACAGAAAGCTTTAGGAAAACAGATGGAGACGCAATTCAACATAGCCCGCTTTAAATGGCAGACATTGCAACATAATGGAATTGCATTCCCTCCAGAATACAAACCGAGAGGCATTAGTATTAGCATTCTCGGAGAACAATACCTATTGAATGCTGACCAAGAAGAACTGATTTATGCATGGTCCAAGAAGAAGGATACTCATTACGTCAGGGACAATGTGTTCGAATCAAATTTCATGATTGATCTTAGAAGTGTCCTTCCCCCTAGGTTTGGAGCTGTCACCAAAATCACTGAATTGGATCTGTCGAACGTCTATCGTCTTGTAGATGAGGAAAACAGACTCAAAGAAGGTGAGAAAGAGCGGATTAGAAATTTGCCCAGAGATGAGAGAAAGGTTATCTCCCAATCCAAGAAAAATGAACGAGAGCGAATTCGATCGATCTATGGCTTGGCAACCGTTGACGGGGTAACAGTTGAGATAGCGAACTGGCTGGTGGAACCTCCGGGCCTGTTCATGGGAAGAGGACAACACCCATTGCGAGGCCGCTGGAAACCTAGGGTACAGCCGCAAGATGTAATTCTGAATCTGGGAGAAAACGCTGAAGTACCCGAAGGAAACTGGAAGGCAATAGTTAATGATCATACGTCCACCTGGCTAGCGACTTGGATGGAAAAATTGACTGACAAAAGAAAGTATATGTGGCTACATGATTCCTCCGCCCTACGCCAGAACAGTGATAAAGAAAAGTACGACAGGGCTAATACACTCGGGAAACATATCGATAGGGTTCATGAAAAAATAGTATGCAAAATGATTAATTCAAAAGATTTGAGCCAAAAAAAATTATCAACTGTCTGCTACTTGATTAATAAGCTCGCGATGAGAGTTGGAGATGAAAAAGATCCGGATGAGGCAGACACGGTAGGCGCGTCGACGTTACGAGTAGAACATATCCGATTTCCAGTCAATCACGGGGTAAAGAGTATAGAGTTTAATTTCCTCGGAAAAGATAGCGTTCCATGGCAAAAAAGCTTGGAAATAAATTCGCGAGACACAGACGCTCTGTATACAAACATAAAATTATTTATGAAGGACAAAAAATCTAACGAACAAATTTTCGATGGGATTACCTCTGCGAAGGTAAATTCATTTCTTAGAACGATTGATAAAAACAAAGTTCCAGGACTGACTGCTAAGGTGTTCCGAACTTATATCGCGACTCAAATTGTAAGGGACGCGTTAGCTCATCCTCCAATCAAGGTTAACAAGGAGTCTTCGGAGATGGAAAAAATCTATGTAGCAAAAAAAGCGAATCTTGTAGCTGCAGTTACATGTAACCATAAAAAAGGAATTGATGTAAACAACCCCGCAAGCCAACAGGCCCTTGAAAGGTTTCAAAAATCAGTGGAAAACAAAGAAGCGGTTATAAGAAAAATTGAAAACGATATCTCTTCTCATAAATGGAAGACGGATTTACAGAAGAAAAGAATGATGGTTAGATTGGAAAAGGTCCAAATAACGTTGCGTCT
>JAATVR010000455.1 GCA_014523665.1 Nitrososphaerales archaeon TH526 | reverse complement strand
TATCTCTCTTTCTTTTTAGAGTTGCGTTCATTCAGAAATACGTGTACGTCTTTCTGAGAGAATGCACACTTGTCCTCAACGTCATTGATCTTGGCTGATTTCCTAGCAGCTGAAATAGCAACTGGATTAAGGTCATTAAGGATTACCTTATCAACGGACGGAATCTCCCTAGCAACTCTAATAGCTCTGGCACCTATCCCGCTGAACGCATCTGCGAGAGTAATTGGCACCTTTTCAAACAGAGATCCATGCAATCTAACGAAGGAATTGTACACCAGAGTAGAGATATCTCTGCTCAGCTTTGCGGCGGGGTTGAAGAATGCAGGTGTCATTGGAGGAACTTTTGTACGAAGAGATTCTGCAGGAACCAGCAGGGTAGTGCTGCCTTCACGCATTAGGGTGAATTCTTCAGTCAACTTTCGATCAATTTCAACATTCTGCCTGTCGTTCCTCTCAAAGTCTCGACCACCTCCATCGTCTAACAATGCTCCTTCAATTCCATCCTTTTGGATTACAACTAGCTGAACGTTTGGTATATTACATGTTTCGAAAGGTCTGTAGTAGACAGACACATGAGGGGAATACTAATAGGATGGCATAAAACTGGGCATATGAAAAAAATGGCAAAGTCCACATTATCATGACATGTGTCTATGCAGCCCAGCAGGCGGCTATTCTGTTACATCAATTTGAAACTTGATGAAATTGCACTAACCCCAATCGCTGATAATATTTTTTATTTTTTATTTTTTATTTTTTATTTTAGGGTGTTTGCTTATCATC
This sequence comes from Nitrososphaerales archaeon TH526, assembly GCA_014523665.1. GTDB lineage: Archaea > Thermoproteota > Nitrososphaeria > Nitrososphaerales > Nitrososphaeraceae > TH5896. The sequence continues at coordinate 2,370 of JAATVR010000455.1, read as the reverse complement.
TCACCGACCAGCCGACCTTCCATATCCTCAATAATCAAAATAGGAACAACGAGCTGCTTGGATGAAAACTATAAGTAAGAAGGAGCATTTTTCTACTTACAATACGAAGTGACTAGGAGAGCAAGTAGATCTGTTGTAGAAAATCATCATCACCTAGGGATTAAAATTGATAAATATCCAAAGCTAGATGCCCTTCAGTATCAAGCAGTAAATCAGACCAATAGAATCCTTGGAGGTGTGGACGAAGCTGGGAGAGGAGCTGTGATTGGTCCGATGGTTGTTGCAGGGGTAAGTTTTAGTAAAAAAGACATGTGTGAGTTGGAAAGGGTTGGAGTAAGAGACTCAAAAGAGCTTTCAAGAAAGGAAAGAGCTGAAAAATACGGGCAAGTTGTAGGAATAGCAAGATCGATTTGTATCTGCGTAGTACAAACTACAGAAATTGATGATCATGTTTCATATAACAGACTAAACCACTTGGAAGCCTTAACCATGGCACAAGTAATTGATAACATGAATGCTGATAGCATTTTTGTAGATTGTTGCGATGTGAACCAAGAAAGGTTTAAGGCCAATATTCTAAGCTATCTCAGAAGAAGACTTCGAATGAGGAAGGGAAAGCTGGATATTTTTTCGTTCCATCATGCAGATAGTTTGCATCTAGCCGTTTCAGCGGCTTCAATAGTTGCAAAGGTTATCCGAGAAGAAGAGCTCTGTAACATTAGGAAGGCCCATCAAGGTATTGGTAGCGGATACCCGTCGGACAAGAAAACGGCCAGCTTCATTAGGTCTTGGATTGACGAGGTTGGAGTGCCTCCTCCTTTTGTTAGACGTTCTTGGCTACCTGTCAAGAAGATACTAATGGAACGACAACAAAGGCAACTAATACTTACGCAGGAATTTTTGACTTAGTATGGATAAGTAAAAAAAGTGCTCCTTCAAATATAGGAAAATATGAGTTAGTTGGGCTCTTTGGACGACTCGTTCTTTTTAGGATACACTGCATAAATCATGCCATGATCCTTATCAAAAGGCTCAAGGTCGATGATCTGCTGGATGTTGAACCCATTTGATTCGAGTTTCTTTGCTTCCTCCTTTATCACTACTCTTGGATCTTTGACTACATCTATACTCCTAGACTTTACCACCAGAAGTAATACTCCCCCTTTTTCTAGGTATACTTTGCAGTTTTCGATGGCGATGTCAGTCTGGTCGGGTTGAGCTATATCACAGTAGACCGTTTCTACCGTCCCAAACATAGAATAGTATGATTTTGGCCTACGACCATCTTCAACAATCGGTATTATATTGTACCTTCGCGTTGCCACGTTCTCCAAAAGCTCTCGCGCCACTCTTACAGCAGGCTCTACTGCAAAGAGGATGCCTTCATTTCCGATAATATCAGATATATGACTTACAGTAGTACCAGTAGAAGCGCCGAGGTATAGTACCCTAGAACCGACTTTAAAGGGAAAATTCTGCATCCCTTTGTGGACGGCTGCAGCTAGCTTGCTCCTATACACGTCCCATTGTCTGTATTCCTTGTGGTTATCCTGTATGAGCCGCTCGCCATATACAGTGTTCCCTTCGTCTAGATTCGGTGTGGCTAAACACTTTTGCCCATCAACAAAAGTCCATATCTTGCTGTTGCTGTTCAAGCTAATCAATCTCCTTCGTTACGCTATTCCCAAAGGGATTACGAATAATTCGGAAAATGTACGAATCAAGTTCCAACATCTTTAGCTCTGCCTCCTCTTTCTTTTCTTGTTGCTCCTATATTTCATTCCCCTGCCATAACCTCTGTTTCTGTCATCTGAATGGCTTCCTCTGCCTCCTCTGCCGCCTCCTCCTCCTCTTCCTCTTGGTCCTGGACCGAACCTATCAAAGGGCCGGTTTCTGAAGTTTCGATTGGGTCGCTCGGGAGGAGGTTGACTATATTTCCGTTGAATTTCATTTATTCTAAGTTGTAACTTGTCAGACAAAGAGAGGTCTTTTTCACCTGATCGGTAAACGTCAATCCTGGCAGCAATCGAAGCCTTGGCGGCTACAGATCTTGCTATTTTTCCTCTCTGCCACCTTGGAGCCGAATGAATGAGAGGATGCTGAAATAGTATTCCGTGTTTAGGGGTACTTGCTCCTGTTTTCAACGATCGAAATAAAGCCTTTTCTGCGCCCAACACCTGAACGGTGCTGGAAGAGAGATGTGCAAACTTTTCCAGACTTCCCGCTTTGGCAATCATTCTCGCGCCAACCAGGGGGCTTAGAAGTTCCTTTGTATTGGGTGCAATTAGCTCCATCGTAGCCTCGATGTGATCAGCGATGATTCTTCTAAGCTCCGTCTGGAGTATCACCTGATAGGCAAGCTGTTTTATA
>JAATVR010000454.1 GCA_014523665.1 Nitrososphaerales archaeon TH526 | reverse complement strand
TGAACGTCACTACCTGCAACAGATTCTACTTTATAATTCCCGTTTAATTCAACTATAGCAGTGAGATCAAAGTGGTTTGTGCAAGCTTTCATTCCTACAGACTAGAACCCACTCGTCAGAATACAGGCTCTTATCAAGATAATGAGCTATGCTAAACTTGTTCAAGGTCGGTTCAAGGTCGATTATTCAATCTGATGTTTAGTCATATCATGTCTAAAAATATTGTTAGCTAGTTTATGAGAATGCAATATCCCAATTATTTATGATAAATAGTAACGAGGCTGCGAGACATAATATTACTAACTAAGGAAATAATATTTTGGTTTAACTTCAAAACTAAAAATCAACGTAAAAATTTGTTATGCACTATCATTATGCTCAATTTGTACAACAATTTCAGTACCCACTTAGGAAAACAAGCGGTTCCAGAGCAAATATGACCCAATATGTGAGAATTATATCTATATCTGTTTTTTTATTCTGCTGAGAATATAGTAAGGCGAAAATTAAGAGTTTTATAAGGTTATATACGCTTGCCACATGTACGTACATAGATAAAACCATTGACCCAAAATAGTTTTCCACTAATTAAATGGCATGAGGAGCACATGGAAAAGCTGATCTTAAGATATGTAAAAGGACTTCCAGTAGACGCGTCCAATTGGCAAAAACGAATGAACAAAAAGTATGGAAAGTTATCAAATATAGTTAAGAATATCGATTACGACATTAAGCATGGCGCAAATAAGAGTCAGGTAATATCACTATTCTCAAGAATTCGTAAAGAGTCATTTTTCCACGATCTCCAGATAAACAAGGAGTCAATGGATCGGCTTGACAATCTAGAAAGGGAATTGCACATACCTCAACATACGGATAACATTAGAGCAGTATTGCGATCGCTCTCAAGTAATGCAGACAGCAAGTTCGGACTACTGTCAAAAACAGCCTCTTCCTGAGATATGAAAGACGAAAGTTCTTCATGGATCGCTCTGGCAAATACTTTTTCTCTATGCGACTAATAGGGTACGTATACACTTTTTTGGACATCACATCATCAAGAAATCCAAGTGGTCCAATAGCTTACATACTGGATGCTGATAGCCTGAAATTTTCTGAACTACATCTGCTCTTGGAAACGCTGCACTGAAAATAGATTAAAGTTTTCACTTACCTGAGGTTCTTATACATTGTCTATTTCAACATTGTTTCGCCAATTGATTTTAGGAATTTAGATTAGAGTACAGCATCTAAGGGGGATCAAGTACTTCCACATTCTATCGTTCGTACTATGGTCTTACTTTTTTATATTCATTAGCAAATAATACCTTAAATATCATTGCCATTACATACTAAGAGAGAACAATTGAAAATTAATTTTTCGACTTTCTTTGGCAAGAAACAAAAGAATGCTGAATACGACTGCAAATCATGTGGCATCAAGTTCGACACAGATCAAGAATTGGTTAAGCACAACGAAATAGCACATCAAAAATAGAAAAATCTGTGCGAGGTACAAGTTTAGGTACCCCGAAATTCGGCTCCACAGATGAGTAAGACCGAAAACAATATGAATTAGACCTTAGGCAACAACGACGATAATAAGGGCTACGCTAGCACTATTTCTGCCAGAATCTAATTGCAGAATCCGATAAAGCTAATTCACAGACTACTTGTCAGTAATACAATCAAGGCTATATTTGCCATATTCTCGTATTAATAAGCGTAATATGATGGAAAAGCAACTGGATAAAGAAATGAGTAAGTCTCTGCTATCATAACTACTTATAACGCCATTTTCATTACCTACAAGCTTCCAAAAACATCAAAGAGTGTCTATGACTGCATCTTACTTTGTTGCCTACTTCGGTAGATGAATCCCACACTCCCTTTATATTCTACTATTTCCTATTATCATGTTATTACATGACCGACTTGATCTATGGGAGAGGTATAACAGATATAATTAGAGAAATGCCCTTTTACATGAGCGTCATTGGTAAGACCATAGGTATCAAGCTTTTTCATATTAAACCCTTCATGTATGGTTCGGCCGATATCATAAACGTCTGCAACCTGCATTGTACACACTGCTATTGGTGGTTAAACAGAAAAAATAATGAGAATGATGGACTTAGTTCTGAAGAGTGGAGAGAGATAATCAGGAAGACATTCAAGAAACACAACACTTTTGTAGTGACTTTAGTTGGAGGAGAACCAACACTGAGGCCTGACATTATTGAAGTTTTTTGTGAAGAAATGCCCAGACGAGTATGCGTTGTGACGAATGCTACATACCCACTAAAAAGATTCAAGAATCTCTACTTTTATTGGGTCTCGATTGATGGTACTGAAAGCATCCATGACAACATAAGAGGGAAGGGCACTTATGCAAAAACTAAGCAGCATATATTAGATTATATCGATGGACCAAGTAATCGAGGCAAACCAGCGTGGAAAGACATATGGATTACAATGACTATTAATTCCCAAAATTATTCATGTATTGACGATTTAGTCAACGAATGGAAGGAAGTCGTAAACAAAATAGGATTTCAATTTCACACACCATTTGTAATGGAAGATCCCTTATGGTTACCATTTGGTGAATTACGTAGCAATATGGTAGACAAACTCATTGAACTGAAGGGAAAATATCCAGATTTCATAATTAACAGCCAAAAACAGTTGTCGTTAATGAAGGGTAATTGGGGAGGTACAGGCACAACACCTGTACAGTGTCCTTCGTGGGCTATCCTGTCTTTGGATCATTTAGGGAGAGTAAAGCAGCCATGTTGTATTGGAAGCTCTGATACTAAAAAT
>JAATVR010000453.1 GCA_014523665.1 Nitrososphaerales archaeon TH526 | reverse complement strand
GAATATTCGTCATTGCATCTACATTTTCTGATGGAGTAAAGTATCCTAAAACAAAAAGCGGAAAATCAATAAGATAGTATACCATAGCTATTCCCATAATAGTCCAGAACTTGATCTTACCCAATTTTTTTATATATGGGTGTAGCATCTTAACAGTTCCAATCCAAGTTAGAATGTATGCCGCACTAGAAGCTATGTTATTAGCTATTCCGATCTGACTTCCGACTGACTCGATACTAAACTCCGGAAAGTATGCTACATCATCAGAAGTAATTATTTTCTTCTGTTGTCCCAGCAAATCAGAATATTCAGCTAGGCCAGCTATTCCGTTTATTACATATGCAATCATAGATAGAGCAAGTATTAACACCATAAGATCTTTATTCGAAAATCTGTACCAAGAGAAAAATGCTTTGGCTAATAGAGCCAAAATTACAATCCAAAGACCGTAGCTAATGACATAAGTGATATAGAGAGATATGATGCTATATTCATGTATGAATACAATCTGTAATATAACAAGAGCTATCACAACTACAAGTATGTACTGTCCAACAGATGCTCCTGTATGTAATAGCTGAAAATGTGATATTCTGTCTTTAGTCTCTTTGTTTAACTGCTTGACATAGTTCAATATCAAATATTGAGTAACTGCAAATACTGCGATTACTATGAATATGGAAACTCCATTACGAGAAGTGATTTGTTCGGGAATGAAATCAGCCACAACAGCGATCTGTGAATCTACTGTAATGACAACTATCACGACTAACATAAGCGTTAAAAGTTTCTTATCGCTATCGAATCTCGAATATAAAGTGGCAGGTTTGATTAGGCGCATAAGTATATTAGAATCATGTTAAAAGATTGAAATAGAAAAAGCTTTTCAATGGACGAACAATTCTAATTCTTTTGTCTAATTAGTTATAGATAAACATGACATAATACACCGAATAAAATATTTAACTAGAGGCTAGTTACTTGTGCCGTGGTTGAGTCATCCCTAGTTAGTTTTTCTTCTAAAGTATTACTCTTTTGATTTAGTAGTCGATCCAAGTTCGATATGATTTGCTTCTTTTGTTCAATCTCTGTTTTATACCTAAACACCTCTAATTGTGATATACTAGAGCATTGTATTGCTACTTCATCACCTAATTTCTTCTTCCTAAATTGAAGTTCTAATACATCATTGCTGAGCTGTTGACATCTATTTTCCAAAATTGGTAGATCCTCCCCAGCACATCTGAGAAACTTTAAGATATGTTGTTTACTTAGAATCTTATTTTTCTTCATTATTTTGAACAATTCGAAGAATGAATCAAAGTGGTATTTTAGTTCTTGGTAAATTAATGGCAAATCATAGAGCTGATTTAACGCCTAGTACTCCTGTTGCAGCTCTGTTACTTCATCATATGGTATGTCTAATATGATCGCTAAATCGATCGGCTTCTTGCCATTTTTGAATAGATGAAGCGCTTGTGTTGCTTTCGATTTGTTACCTAGGTCAATATCATCATCATCATCATTAGCTCGACCATCTATTCTTCTAATAATGACTCCAATATCTTTGAAGCTCATATGTACTATTCCAGCTATCTGACGTATGGTTTTATTTTCTTGATGTAATTTGACTACGAGTTCCTCTTTTTCTTTTTTATTCAGAATAACTTGCATAGTTTTTAATGGCCCGCTGTTGCTAATAGCTTTTTCTCTGTTATCAATTACTATTATTTCAAAGCTTACTGCTATTAGTTGTTGTTTTGTGCCGTATTATACAGAATGTTATTAAGCCAGACGTATTCCACGTCAACATTGGCCCACAGTAATATAAAGAATAATGAAATTGAGATATTTTCTACTCGTACTATGACTAGCGAGAGAGAGCTAATACTTTCACTTGCTTAAACATACACGGTTTTATACTAGTATCATTTGTTGTCTTGATCTTACATGCGGTAAAATGCCAGGCTACTTCCAGCGACAGATACGTCACCATAAATCCTAGTGCCCCAGTTCAAGTTCTTCACATGTATTTAGAGAGTAACAAAAAATAGATCCATTATTTTTTTGCAATATCACTTCTATTAATGGACTATTGTCTATTATGGATACACTAACGCAATATTATTTGTGCTCGTCTCGGCGACTTTGCTATTGGCAGCATTAGTACCAGTTCCGGATATGAAGAATGCAGATCCAATTCTATTGCAACATCTCGACATATGCGCCGCAGAAGAAATGTCACGCATAGTCTTGCCCTCTTCACACATTTTAATTACAAGCTGCTCTTTATCATACCTGTTTAGTACTTGCATAATCTACTTTTAATTTGGAGTTATTGCTATTAGCTTTTTCTATATTGTTATGATTTGTTCCAGATTGATTTCAGCTGTTATTTATGATATGTATTTTGACCGAAATTCAGCCAAATTGACGACTATAGTCAACTTAAAAACATAGATTTTCTATTGACAACTTGAGACTTCTTTTAAGCTTCCACCCATACCAAATTCAACGATATGAATTTGACTTCTATTGAGAGTAATATCAACGGTTCTTAGACTCTCACAATCTACTAACGTATCATTTAGTTTGGTAAGATTTAGATTAGTATTTGCTAAAAACGTATCTATAAGATGCGCATTTGTTAGATCGGCCGCTGCAAGATTAGCGTGAGCCAGATTAGTACCATTAAGATAAGCATCTGGTAGATCAGCTTCAATTAGATTAGCATTTGTTAAATCAGTCCTATATAGTTCAGCATCCGACAGACCCGGTTAGATCTGCATCTTCTAAAGTAGTATTTTTTAGCGTGGCATTATAAAAAAAATGCTTTTATTGGATCAGCATTTGTTAGATCAGCATTTGTTAGATTGGCATTGGAAATAAAAGAATTTGCTAGAGTAGCATCAGTAAGCGATGCATTTGTTAATGTGGCATTCCCAAGATTAGCATTTGTTAGATCGGCGTTGGGAATTAAAGCATTTATTAGAGTGGCATTAGAAATAAAAGAATTTGCTAGAGTAGCATCATTAAGCGATACATTTGTTAATGTGGCATTCCCAAGATCAGCATTTGTCATAATGGCATTATCCAGATGGGCATTTGTTAGATTGGCATTAGAAATAAAAGAATTTGCTAGAGTAGCATCATTAAGCGATGCATTTGTTAATGTGGCATTCAAGATCAGCATTTATCAGATCAGCATAATTCAGATCAACATTTATCAGATCGGCATTGGAAATAAAAGAATTTGCTAGAATAGCAGAATCAAGCACAGCATTTGTTAAATTTGAACTTTCAAGACGAGCATTTGTCAGATCTGTATACCGAAGATCGGCGTTTCTCATATCGGCGGACCCAAGATCTGCATCTCTCAGATCAGTATTTGTTAAATTAGCGTATCTCAGATCTGCATCTTGAATTTTAACTAGTTTCTTTCTTCTACGCTTAGCTTGCTGGTTAGCGTCCGCAATATCGATAGCGCGTACTTGTTTGTCATATTTCAGATTAAAGAGATGGCCCAAGACACATTTTAGAGTGTCAATTTGATTTACGAGAACTTCTTTTTCTCTATCAGTATTTGAATCTTCTAGCTCTATTTCAAGCTCTTGGATTTTATCATGTAGCGTATTTTCAAATTTCTTTGTGTCTTCCAACTCCAATTGTATTTTGCTTACTCCAAGCTGGTGCTGCCGTCCGTCGATAGCCCGATCTAATATCCATCGGATAATTCTTGTCGTCCAAAGTAGAGATTCTATCTCGTCTTTACGATCTACTATGTATAGTGGATCAGTTTCACATTAGTTGCTATTTCCACTTCTTCGACGAGTGATCCAATTCTCTCTTCGATTAATTTTTGAAGCTCTAATAGTTTGTGTTTTTGCATGAATCAATACTGCCAGTTTGCGATATAATCAGTGAAATACGATGAGCTGAGGGAGAGTGTATCGTTCTGCGATCTTGTTGGACTACTATTGATATTCAAAGTCTAGAGTTAGTACTCTTCTTCAAATTCAACCGCAGCCTACTCTGATACTGAGATAAATGACAGTATTCACTCTATGGCAAGAAGCTAATATATTAGTTTATTATACTATCCTATTCATATATGCATCTTGCATGGAATGATAGACGTACCAGACAGTTCATAACCAATGTAGGTTTGATAACTTCAAATGGTCCTGCTGGATTAGACATAATGGCTGCAGAATGGACTCATCACATATCTTATTCTCCAAGTCTTATTGCAATTAATGTAAGAGGACATGATGCTACTGCAGAGAATATTCAATCTTCAAAAGAATTTGGTGTTAACCTAGCAGCAATGAATCAGAATGTCGTCTGTAGTGTGGCTGGGAGATACAGTGGTAAAAAAATAGATAAAATTTCATTACTCAAAGAGGCAGGGCTTGCTATTTT
>JAATVR010000452.1 GCA_014523665.1 Nitrososphaerales archaeon TH526 | reverse complement strand
TCACATAACTGTCACTATCGCTTTAACGAGGTATTAGCCAAACAGGCATTAGCTTCGTTACCAATTTCAATGACCTTTTTCTCCAATTTATCTTGTGGCATGTATCCAACGATCTCTCCTACTTCCTTCTCTTCACAGAAGAACTTTATTACGGGTATGCCTCGTACACCATATCTTGATGCCAACTCCTCATGTTCATCAACATTAACTTTGACGAATCTTATCTCTGGGTATTTGCTAGCGACCGATTCGAATATTGGCTTCAACCTCATACAATATGGACACCATGGGCCCCAGAAGTCGGCTGCCATTAGCTTCTTATCTGATACCAAAGTATTCCATTCAGTTTCATGTGTTATATCTAAAGACATGTTCCATACTCACCATACCACCTTAGTTGTATACGTTAGCAATATTTAAGAGATGATTTACTTTCACTTCAGAAAAGCAAGTTACTATGTAGTAGAAGCTGCTCGTTGAGATTTCTAGCCTAGGAGGATGTGGCCGTGTACTAAGCTCGTTGAAACTAGTCGTCCCCCCCCACAATCCAAATCGATTATTCTTAGTTCCCTTGCAACCCGCAAAGCAACCACTCATTCCTTTAGCAGCAGCTTTAGAGATTAGAACCCTCTGACAGGTCTCTCTACTTTCGATGAGTATTCATCAATTGAAGGACATCTACTTATGTTATAAGATGCTCCTCTGGATCATTTCTCTATCATTCCACCTCTTAGTGGCTGTTCATGCTTTTCAGACGTACCTGGCTTGGCGTACTTCATAAGCAAGTAGTCCAACTCAGATATCTCCTGGAACTTTTTCTATATTCCAACCAAATGATTCTGCATAAAATCGCTTCGCCCTTCCCATATCATTTCCAAATGGAATTGCGCTCTTAGCATAATGATTCTAAACGTGGAGATCGTTTGACTATTAATCGATTACGACCTTGCTTTCTTCCGGGCCGTAAAAGACACTAGAATGGGCTATTAATTCCCCTTCAAATTCAAATTTCTCAATGACATGCCACTTTACGTTTTCATAGGGTTCGCAAACATACTCCAATAGAGCCATATTTTGCACTGTTAGAAAAGTAATAGGTATGAATCGAAGTTTTGGAAATTTTGCCAATTCGATACTAAAGTATCTCTGCAAATCTTGCTTATTTGATGTCATCGCTTTATTATCAGAAGTCGCCTTCTTTTCCGGCATTAGATGGCCTATCTTGGGGCTAGAGAATTCTATGTTCTCTGCATACATAGAAATAATACTCTTGATATCGTGATCGTTCCACGCTTTTGTCCATCTGTCAATATGTTCTTCGATGAAGGATTTCCTCATTTCTGCTTTTCATGAGTTTCCCGTGATGGATTCTATTTAAATGATGATAATAAGATGGTAGCATATTTGATACCTGCTTCATGCCTATGACAAAATGAACTATAGAAATTCTACTCTGCGAGTCTATTATACCAATTTAATGGAAAAATAAAGACACAAGGTAGCTGAAGTAGGCTGGATTTCTTGAAGATTTAGCTCGCTCAGTCCCGGGTGCTATATCCTCCTAGAATATGACAAGGAGACATTACGATATCTAACAGACTGCAGCCAGGGTGGATCGGAACTGGATTATGGGGGAATAACTAAAAGTAGGACGACCGGGGTTGGATCGAAAGAAGAAGGCCGCCCTACCAACATCATGCCTACAGATAGTGTGTCCTAATATTAGGACATTTAGATAAAAGGTGTTCCGGAACTAGGTTAACTTCGAGCTTGCATCGATGGCAGTACCAGGAGATCCCCAAGATAATGTTCTGAACACGGACTTCCTGAAATTATTTCCTACCCTGGCTGAAGAGGGAGCTGATGACTACCGCAGCTGTTTACAATACGTATTGACAGAACCATATCTAAAAGTAAGGAATATTCAAATCATTGTTATCCAGCATGAGTGGAGTTCGGTGAGTTTGTGCATGGAAAAACAACAAACGAATTTGCAATAGAATCAATACATTACCAACCGTACGGGGAGAGTCTGAAAAAACCATGATTTCGAGTCCTCTCGATCTTATTTCTGTGTCAAGCGTTTTCCCAATATGGTCCAGCATATGTGTTGGTTGAAGATTGTCAACTTTGATCTGGGCCGGTCGGATTCTAAACAAATTTGACGCTAAAAAATGGCCAGGGGCAGCAACCCAGTCACTATGGCTCAAGATTTGAGCCAAATGGGTCAACAAGCTAAAGAAGAAATAGGCGGAGCAGTAGAACAGTTCATTGACGGTAATCAATCAGGTGGTGTCTTGGGGCAACTCGATCAAGCTGAGTATGTTACCGGCCCAGTAAAATAGTGTCGTCTAGATTATTGCTGCGTCTATAGCAATAACCAATTTTTTATTAAATGGCTTTGCAAGTTCGCGTCGAGCTTGATTTTTATCCTCTCTTCGTACTAGGTGCACAACCTCCGTCACACCGATCAACGTCAAATAGGTCTCTTCAAGAGATTCACTAGATTTGACATTTGTATCGCGCTCAATGAAATTCTAACAAGAGCTTCTAATCTCTTGAATTCAACTAACAGAAAGTAAAGCTGGGATTTACATATTA
>JAATVR010000451.1 GCA_014523665.1 Nitrososphaerales archaeon TH526 | reverse complement strand
GCTGCTGCTCTGGTTCTGCTCCAGACACTTCCGGTTGCGTCGCCTGCGGCTGCTGCTGCTGCTCTGGTTCTGCTCCAGACACTTCCGGTTGCGGCGGCTCTGCTGCTTCGGCGCCACTAGTCTGATTGACTGCAGATGTCTCGGGACCATTGAGAGCCCCAGATGCTTGGTCCGTGGACTCGACCTGGTTATCTAAGGGCCCAATGATGTTAAATTGAGGAGATGCGCTAGTATCCTTTGACAATGCTAGAACAATCAATACCACAAATATGCTTAATGTAATCGATATGAGTGCTATGATGAACACCAAGCTAAGTTCTAATTTTTAATCCTTATAAGATTAGTGGTATATGCTTAACACACTTGATTTAGTAAACATTTTACTTTCTAAGCCCCTAAGATTTTTCTATAGTGTATTTCTACTATCTGGTCATAAAGTAGCGTACACTCCTTAATTTTGAAAACCGTCCTATTGTTTTTTTCAGGACAATATAGAGGGTCAGCTAGGCTGTATTTTACGATGCATTCATTAAATTTCACATTTACATATTCAATCTCTCCATTCATATTAGCTCTGGCTTGGTAAGTATAGGTAGTGTGCTCAGCTTGAGCTACAAGGAATTCTAGTATCTCTTCTTCCCTTCTATCACAACTACGACAACCTTACAGAATGAAGGAATTGGGAATAGGACTGGGATGATCACTGTTGCATAAGCTCTGGAACCAGCTGGATTAGAATGGCCATAAGATGTTAATGGACAGTACCATGCTTCATGATCTCTGGCCATTATGCATTATGCCGCCCTCTGTTCTTTGATACTATCTATTGCACTGGATAGTTCTTTAGTTCCTTTTTGGGAGTCTTTTAGAATAAGTACTAATTCTGGATCACATTTACCAAGATACCAGTAATTACAAACTTCTTCCTTGCGGCTTTCATTCGAAGTAGTTGCACGATTGAGTTTGACCTTACCACTGATACTCTCCCAAGAATTCCTACCTGCTTTGGCAAGATAATAACAACTATGATACGGGTCTATCTGAAACAAGTGCGGAATTTAACACAAGAATGCATCGAAGAAGTGGCTACGATGAGGGATTCAGATTGGCGCCCATATATGGCCGTGGTAGTTCTCAAGACCCTACCAGCAAAGGCATTCAAAACTTAAGCAATAGGACTCCACTGCTTTAATTATTATGTTTGATAGATGCTGTTATTCACCATTTACGAACACTTCTATTTGGCATATCAACAGAATAGCAAAAGTATTCCTTTGCACTTGTTGAAATGCAAGAAATGAAGGAACCAAGTCCCTCTCAAGTGGCATATTTAAAGATATCTTGCACCTAATCAAAAATTAAGAATCCTTTCACAACTATCTTGACCTTGGATAGGACTACCGTACTAATTTTATTCTTCCATTCAAATCAAGTTAACCGACACTCCCATTATCGCTTATCATAGTAGTTAATTCAGTGCTAATTTTACAATCTATTTGTGTTGTGTTCATGAATCCATGGCATCCAGGTGAGTAGCTCATATTCATATTAGTGTTAGAGATTGCATTAAGACTTGTTAGTCTAACGTCGTACTGGGTTGAAAGCGGGAGTGAAGTAACGGTCCATCCCTCGCCAGAAGCGGAAAACGATCTAACCGGGGTAATTGGATCTGTTTTGGTATCTTGGAATTCAAATATTTGAATTTGAAAGTCTTCAGGATTTATATTGACACATCTTGACCTTGGCTGGCAATTATTCACAATGTCTGTAAATATTGAAAGATTGCTGAGTACCCGTCTACTAATGTCCGTGAGATTTTCAGCAGCTGTCGTATTTTGGATTAGTGGGTTAATAACGAAAATGATAAATTCTCCAGAACTAATATTCATCATTTCCCTAATTCCATTTGCGCTCCCATTTAAAGTCATAACGTGGCTAGAAATATTGCTCTCATTAGATAATGCAAACTGCAAGATTGTGGGTTCAAGGATTCTTGAAATATTCTCCAGCGAAGGGGGAGCTGCTGCATCTGATCTACCAATGAAGACCAAAGTGCCGAGAGCGACTACCAATATAATGAAAAGGAGAATTGAAGTTAAAGTAAGATCTGTCATAATTAGAACGTGAAAGCTCATTACATTTAAAACTTACCCGTCACAAGCTTTTGAATATCTTGAAAGTATCAATGGACCCAATTTTTACGTTCCACTTTGCGATAAAAACATGATTAAACATATAGGATGCGCTGGAGTGGGGAGGACGTGTTTCCGTTTGTAAAGGCCCTCTTGTTATAAACACAACACCCCATTATACTAAACAAAAAAGAGAATCGTCAAGAAATTCATATAGTGGTACCAAGTGTTACTTCATAAGAGGATTACAGTCAATATCAAAGATCGTATGTCAATTCGCAAAAAATAAAAGGCTTTATCTAGTAAAGTGTTATTGACCCAATTAATAAATGACGACGAAACAAGCGACAAAAAAAGGACCGCGCAAATTATTATTCATTTCTAGATGGAGAGCAGCTGCAATCGAACTGTGATGTTAATACGGTTAGAAAGCTAAATAGGCGAAATCAGCTACAACGGTACGCAATTGGTATGGAATACTACAGGTGGTAACATCGTCAGATTAGGGTGTAGATGGATCTATTCTATGATAAATAGATTCTCAACTTTCATCAGCACCATTGCTAATGAGGTTAGAGGATGCAATTATCCATTAATATATCAAGCGGCAATTCGTGAGCTAGATAATACCTAAAAAGCGGGGTTACCAAAAACTATAATAGCTTTGCAACCAGTCTGGAAAACGGATATGAACCAGCGAAATAGCCAGATGTACCCTACAATATATAAGACTCTAGTCGCAATTGTGTTGGTAATTTCGATAAGCGCACTAGCGGCAGAAATGCTTCCTGAAGTCCATGCAAAGCCTTTGGTTATTACTGCCCTGTTGTGCATCATAGGACTTTGCGCGTGGGATCTATTAAAGTTCAGGAGCAGGAGGTTGGCGTAGAATGAATCAGTTAACTCGAATGAAATATTAAATATTTAGGGATTTTATTAATTTTGAAATGGAAATGATGATTCGCATACAAGGTCCTGGCGATAGTCCTTCCTGACCTAAAGTATCCGAAAAGGCATTATTTGATATTCGAAATATATCTAATTTCTTACGTGAACAACAATCTTCAACAGGCAACGGGACATAGTGTT
Source organism: Nitrososphaerales archaeon TH526 (assembly GCA_014523665.1). GTDB lineage: Archaea > Thermoproteota > Nitrososphaeria > Nitrososphaerales > Nitrososphaeraceae > TH5896. The sequence goes on along the minus strand of JAATVR010000451.1, from coordinate 4,627 downwards.
ATCCCATTGGAGCGAGGCCGACATATTTATTCGATAGTCTAGTGAATTTCTCTCTTCAGTACGTGATCCAGCCTGCTACCTCTAGCTGCTGAGCAGTTACTTCAAGCGTATCCGTACTAGCGAATGAACAACTTAACAAACTTTAACTACTACTAATCCAAGTTGACGATAGGTGGTGTTTAGCTATTATACAAAGAAGGTTTGAAGATAACCCCTATGAACGTGTGAAATCAACGAACCAGGACAAACTGGTAGGAAGTACTACAGAATCTATTGCAGATTCACGTTTTAAGGCCTTAAAGTCCATCTCTGAGCTTTCAAATAAAGCTATTTGCGGCATAAGTAATTGGATTCAAGTTGGTCCAACTGCGATACCTAAAGGAAATACAATCTCTAATTATTACTACTGGGCGGGTTTGCTATCCCGTAAAGATGTCAAAGATGCTCTCGTAACAGGTAGGGTAACTGCTATAGTGTTAGATCCTTCTGACTCAAAATCCGATACTATTTACGTTGGCACTGCCTTAGGCGGGGTTTGGAAAACAACTGACGGAGGAAGAAATTGGTTTCCTATATCAGATGATACCGATTCAATGGCTATTGGAGCATTGGCGATAGATCCACTCCATTCTGAAATATTGTATGCCGGCACTGGGGAAGGCAATTTTGCGGGAGACAGTTATTATGGCCTCGGCGTTCTTAAAACCCTAGATGGAGGAAAGCAATGGTCCTCCTGTGGCGATCTACAAAGGACCTTGTTTATTAATTCTAGGTTTTGTCGTTTGGTCATCAGCCCGAATCCGACAACTACATTGTTCGCCGCTGTTAGATCTAACCAATCTACATCCAGTGCTTCTGGTATTTACAGAAGTATCGATAGTGGTAATACTTGGGAGAGGCTTAATAACGGCCTTCCACCAATCGAAGACACTTTAGGTGCAACGGACTTTGCTCTTGGTCCTGATAGTGGTTCGAAAATAGCGTACGCAGCTTTTTATGGAGTAGGCGTGTACAAGAGCGAGGACGTATATGCAGAAGAGCCATCGTGGACATTACTTGAGTTAAAAGACTTTTCCCCCGGGAGGATTTGTTTGACCGTGTCTCCATCATCGCCTAATATCGTATATGTTATAGCTAGCGATTCAAGTGAGTATGTAAACCAATTTTATCGTACAACTAACTCAGGGGTCAGCTGGGAAAGAATCAAGATCACAGTTAACAAGGATTCATCTCCTTGGGAAGATGGCACAATTGGTGGGCAAGGCTCCTATAATTTGAATGTTGCAGTTGATCCGCATACCCCAGATGTTGTATACCTATCTGGTATATCACTGTGGAAGGCTGTTAGGAATGGTGCTACAAACGAATGGACATTTTACGATATTGGAAAAGAAATACATGCTGACAATCATACTCTTGCTTTTGACCCTGCAAACTCTTTTGTAATTTATTCGGGTAATGATGGTGGGATATACAAGTCTATTGATGGGGGAGAGACCTGGAACGATACCATTAACGAAGGATTATGTATCACACAATTTGAATTTATGGAACAGCATCCCAGTTCCGATGTGGTTGCTTTTGCCGGGGCACAAGATAACGGAACGTTGCAATTTCGAAACACCTCTGTGTTCTATCTCGCAGATGGAGGAGATGGGGGTCACGTATGCATAGATCGTCAGAATCCACACAATATCATACATCAATATACAAAATCGACGCTTTTTCATTCTACACAAGCCGGTCGAGAGGATAGTTGGATTGATATTTCCCCTCCGATAGGTGGATATCCTTCTTCTTTTTATGCTCCGTTCGCCTTGAACACGGAAAATGTCAATAGCCTGGCCTTTGCAGCCAAAGACCTTATTATCTTTGACAAAAACCAAGGCCTAGATGGATGGAGAAATCCTCAAGGGAAGTTAGACTATGTTAAGGTGCCCAATATGGACCAAAGTTACATTACGGCCATTCACTATGTTAGTTCTGGCTTAGTGTATGTAGGTACAGATCATGGAAAGGTATTCCGTTTAACAGCTGACAAAGGTAGTTGGAATCCTCCGGTTGAAATACACGCAACTCCTTCTTTACCTGATCGTTGGATTTGGGATATCTCCACATATCCAAAAAAGAGCGATACAATAGTGGTGGTAATGTCTGGTTTCTCACTAGATCTCTTAGGTGGTTCTCACATTTGGCGAGGGATGATTTCTGTCGACGGTTCGACCGTATGGGAAGACATTTCTCCAAGAAATGATAAAAACGAAATAATTGATATTCCTGTAAATTGTCTGGCCATAGATGAAAAATTCTCTAATAATTTGTTCATAGGTACCGATATTGGCGTGTTCAGAAGTACTGATAATGGTAAGAGTTGGCAATACTTTAGCGAAGGTCTTCCGAAATGTGCCGTATATGATATGCGCCTTCTGTATGAGCCGGAGAAGCTCCTGAGGGTAGTGACTCACGGTCGCGGGATGTGGGAAAGGAGGCTTGACAAATTGAATATCCCCGCAATAGACATATTTGTCAGAGATCACCTAATGGATTCTGGAAGAGTTACTCCTTCAAGTTCCTTTCCCCAGTCTGCTACAATGCGATCAGCTTTTGAAGACTTATTTCAACATGAAAACCCTGATGATTCCACTAAGTTGGGCTCAGAGCTACGCTGGTATATGAGTCCTGATATTAAGATAGATAATTCTCATGGTGAATCATCATCCTATCAGTTGGACAGTGGAGATGTAGATTATGTAAAGTTCGAAACAACGCTGTACCATCGTAACCCTAAACGAGCTAGAGTAAACCGTATGTATGTGCAAATACACAATAGAGGGATTAGGCCAGTCAATACTACTGCAGGAGAGAAGGTAATTGTGAAGGTACTATATGCAAATTATATTGAAGACAGTAACCTTCCCCCATATTTCGATCTCCCAAAGGACTTCTGGTCCAAATTTCCCGATAATTCTAATGATACTTCTTATTGGAAACCAATTGGTGGGGCCAAGATACTTCCATCTGGTCCAAAGACAGTTACCAACACGGAACCGACAATCATTGAATGGGATTGGTACATTAGTCCTGAAGTGGCTAACCGGGTATGGCTGTTACTAATAGCGGATTGTACAGCGGATCCTATTCCAGAATCAAACAAGCTATTCGATTTGGAAAGACTTGCCCGGAACGAAAAACATATAGCAGTTAAACTAGTTGACATAAGCTCAACGTAATTTGTCTTGATTTTTTCCTGTGGGTAAGTGTGAAATCCGTTGTAGGATACCTAACGGTACTACATTCCATTTCTCTCATGGTTCAAAATTAATGGATCGTACCTAAATCTAATGTGGCAAAGCCAACGGAATGTTTCCCGACGGCAAATAATTAATTTCGTTTTCAGATTGTGTGCCCAACATTCTTTCGTTAGGTATTTGTAAGGACGTTAGGTCTTCCTGTTGTTCATGTACATCGATATTCGTGATCATTCTACAATCACCTTTCATGAAATTAGGTTTGACATCTGGGGCTAAGATTCGCTGAGCATCGTCTGAACATGTTCTCAAATCCTCTTTGATTTTATCTGTTACAATACTTTTTTCATGAGGAGTCATGCTGTCATTAGGTAATACTGTGGGCATGAGGCTACTTGTGAAAGTGTTATTCAACAGAGTATCTCCTATTGTTCTTCCAGTAAGGGGATTAACAATATCTTCAGATAAACCTCCTGCAAAGCATTCCTGTTTGGTAACATGCTCATTCGTGAAAGTATTTGAAGATTGAATGCTATCTGTAACATCATTATTCGTTGTTCCCCCTAAGCATTTTCCTTCAATGCCTCTATTTGAAGTCGAAGTCTGAGATAGGACTACCCATGAGAAATCAGCAGATTGAGATTCGACGTTACCTATCTCATCTATTGCTCTGACCTTGAATGTATGTGTATGATTTGTTTCCAATCTTTCATAGCTGATGGGGTTAGAGCAGCGAGAGAACAATGAATTATCTAATTTACATTCGAAAGTATGTGCTAAAGTCGGATAATTACCTTTGGATAAAAAGGTAAAAGTAACACTGTCCGACTTGGTGTGACCATTAAAAGGTAATGTTTCATTATTTCCGTCTATAACTGAAGTAATCATTGTGTACAATGATGTAGTACGTATAACAGATATGGTTGAGTTGGCATGGTTAGTAGAAAATATCCTACCCGTTTTATTGTCCAAACTAAGTCCTGTCGGATTACCCCCTGTGAAAATGGGTTCCCCAACCAATACGTTTCTTACCGTATCTATTGTTGAAACTGTTTCATCTCTTATAGAAGTAACATATACCTTATTGTTCAATAAATCATGTTCTATACCCATTGGACTACTAATTTTAATTCTGCCTCCGATCACAGTATTAGTATTAGTATCTATAACGGAGACCGAATTGCTCCCAAAATTTGTTACGTACATTCTACTGTGGGCAGAATCATAAGCTATTCCTTGCGGATTAGATCCAACAATTATTGGATTACCCACCACAGTATTAGTATTAGTATCTATAACGGAGACCGAATTGCTCCCAAAATTTGTTACGTACATTCTACTGTGGGCAGAATCATAAGCTATTCCTTGCGGATTAGATC
>JAATVR010000450.1 GCA_014523665.1 Nitrososphaerales archaeon TH526 | reverse complement strand
TGTAGAATCAAAAGTAGTAAAACGATGATAAAGCCTTGTTTGTTTAAGCAGGTTAGGTATATTCTAGTGGCTCCGCATCCTACAAAGAGTAACAGGTAGAATGTTTCCAGGAAGTCAAGTAGAGTTATATATAACTCATGTCAAAGGGGGACTTTATCAGTTGATAGCTATAGTAGGTATCACACAGCTTCCTCAATGGTAAATTTACCGAGCTTCATGCACAGCATCTATGCCTTGACTACACTTTCATATTCTTTGCACTAAGAAAGAATTAATTGGTACGTATAAAGCCTGTCACAATTACTTGGCAGTGGAACAAGGAAGTCGTTTAAAAGAATCGTGCGGATAGAGTTATTGTTAACATAGATTAGTAGTCCAAATACAAAAAATCCTTTCATCAAACTAAGATTACAAATTATGGAAAATCGTACTACTCCATTATCTCTCAATTTATTTAGAATTCTATTAGTCTAATTTGCGGATTCAAGACTAAACATCTTAATATTTTTAGGTCAGTAGGAGTAAGATAAGATTTCGCTGCTTTTTATGTAGGCCGAATTGAAAACCCGTCATAGTATTGGTTAGAACAACCTTTACGGTCCGGTTTAAATAGAATGACTAATCAACATTTACGAATGTCTTATAGTACACGCAGGAGTCATGGTGGCTTTAATAAGGGCTCCCCTATTCAGAAGCCAGTCGAAGTAGGTAAGCAATACGAAGTAGACGTCACAGAAATAAGTAGAAAAGGAGATGGTATAGCTAAGATCCAAGGGTTCGTGATATTTGTCGAAAATGGAAAAGTTGGAAATAAGATAAAGGTAGAAAAAGCTGCAACAAATGGGATATCAGAGTCATAGAAGGACCTCATATAAGGAAGACATGCATAATGGTATCTTTACCAGATAATGAGATAACAAAGTGGGTTTGCGTAGACTATAATAAGGTAATAGACAGAGCTAATTGTTTATACCATTCAACGCATTCTCGTTGGCAGGTTTCAGTCTAAGACGAGAGTTACGCAATTTTTAGGCATCGATAAGGCATTAGATATAATTTAGTATTTGGGAGAAGATTGGGTTTCAGTAACGATAGGAATTTGCTTCAACCACCGCTTGTGGTATTCCTTTCTTTAGGTCATCGAGGCTCATTACCGGATGCAATTCTACATGAGCATCCATTCCACTAAACAGTGGTTCAGTAATGATGAGTATCTGTTCTGCACTTTGTACATCAACAATAAAGGAAGCTACCCTATTGCCATCTGCTTCAAAGATCGCCGCTTCAGCATTAATTTTGTTTATCTAAGTTTCAAGTTTTTTCAAAAAGCTTGGGTCTTGTACCATTTTGTTTCCTGATTCTGTTGGAATCTTTGCACGTATCAAGAATCTCATCTTTAAGAAGTAAAATGCTCATTGCAACTATTAAAATATTATATATAAATATGAAGCAAGGTATTTGTCGACCTCGACTCCAATCCTTTCATCTTTGCACAACCTCCATCGATATCGACTTTCTACTGACATTCTTCAAATACGTGATATTTGCAGATATGGGATTGGTACCCCATGATTTGAGCGCCAGTTGGAATAACGCGCACATTGTGTGAAATTGTATACTTCCCTGGTGACAATGGTGAACTACCAGAGAACGTATGGTGCCAGAAATGAGGTTCGCGAAACATTTCTTGTCCACAGACCAGTTCTTTGAGGATGCCCATAACGGCGAACTGCCGGCCTACGCGTTCATCGAGCCGCAGATCATCGGCCACGCCCACAACGACATGCACCCGGCGTGGAGCATGCTGACCCCCGGCCTTAGCCTGGACCCGCCGTCCTTGCTGATCGCAGGCGAGGATCTGCTCGAGCGGGTCTACAACGCGATCCGCTCATCGGCGTCGCAGATCGGTTCGATCTGCTTCAACACCCTTTTAATGGTCGTCTTCGACGAGCATGATTGGACCTACGACCACGTCCCTCCGCTATAACGTCCGCCACTATAACTATGAAAAAGGGTACAAATTATTACTTATTTAGGTATGTTGTAATTGTAACATCAGGCGGTCATTTTTTAACCTTTACTATATAGTACTGTGTAAAGGCAACTATTTCAAACACGATCTAATATAAATACGAAACTAGCCTTTATTAAATTAATGAGAATGAGCTTGAATGTTATGGCCCTTTCTTTTGCCGCTTTCCTAATCTTGTTAGGTGCGGGTACCTATAGCACATTTGAGTCCGTCTATGCTCAGGTGAATGTTATGCCGGGAAGCAATGAACCTGCAAATACGACCCCAAGTGGAGGTGGTTCGGGTACAGTTCCCGCTGCCGGTATTCGCTTTAATGCCGCCGACATAACACAGACAAATTCCATGAAAGCGGACTCTGATGTGCACAATCTCGTCATTTTAATACCTGATACAAGATTAGTAACACAGGGTTTCCTTCCACTTGACGCAACCATTGTAGAGGGGACGAAAGTTATTTGGTCTAACGGTGACAATAGCATAGGAGGTCCTCAAGGTAAAACGCATGGTATTTCACTTGTCCAGGACAGCGATAATCAGGTTCTTCTTTCTAACAACACCATACCATTTGGGAATGCATCCCAATATACATTTGACACCCCAGGAACATATACATTTTCAGATCCCACGAATACAAATCTAGCAGCTCCTAAAGGTAAAATCAATGTAATTGCACCTGCTAATGCACCAGATAACTTGTCAACTAATTCAACGCAGGCTACCGCAGGCTTGTTTGTAACCCAAGCAGCAGACAAGGCCTACTTTGATAAACATCTCAACACATTGGGATATCACATCGAAGATACTTACATGATACCTGGCCCAGACGGAAATGACATTCAGGTCTACGTGTATACTCAGAAATCGGGCAAGGATTCCACAATAATTGATAGGACAGGACTAAAGTCGCAGTTTATAAATGACCACACAGGAGACGATTGAGAGTAGCTCCAGATAGAAATAGATCCAATTCTTTTTTCTATTATTGCCATTTGCACACTGAGAGCTATAGACCGACGCCCTATTCTGAACCAAGAGATTTTTGATTCTGGTTGATAAAGTACAGATATTCATTTATTTTTTCGCAAAAGCGACTCTAATTTTTATGATATGAATACCGAGGAGAATTTGATATTTATTAAAAATATTTCGCTGATAAACTCTTGCATGTATGCTCACGATTCAATTTCATGTTCTAATTCTGTGAATTACTCCTCGTACTTTTTTGCGTAGACTTTAAGTTGAAGTTTGTTGTAATGAGTATGCCTTTTTAACATCGCCAGAAGTATAGATAGTTTCTGCTATTGGCTTCTTCCCTGCAAATCTTGGCTTGTATCTTCCAAGCAGTATTGAATTTCCTACCACGGTCACGGAACTCATAGCCATTGCTACCCCCGCTAACATGGGTAACCATCCAAATATTTCAAGCTGGTCTCAAGTCAGTTAGACCCAGTTTTGGTCGTCTCATATTCTACTATAATAATATTTTTAAACTAGTTTTGTCTATTAGTACGTACACTCAAACTAAGGTAGTGGCGGCCACCTGGATAAAGTAAATCTCTGGGCCCCATTACCAATTTACAAAGTTTCAAGTATTCACTCTGTGAATTCGTAGAACTGTATGTTGGGTTTTTTTCTCGTGTCAAAAGTCACTAACATGGTGAACCCACGGCAATCCGACTCTGGATCATGATGCAACGAGGGGGCGACCCATTGGTGGGTCTATCGGATGATGTCAAGCACTGTCGAATCGTGGATGAGTGGTAACCAGTCATTTATTGTACACTAGCATTTCCTTACCGCTATTGGTTTTCTGCGAAGGAGGGAGAGCCCGATAAACCTAGATTCTCGCCTGTTTTCTACCTGGGCGATCTCATGGCTAGCTATTTCGCTGCGGCTGGTATGATGGCAGCGTTGCTACGTCGATCGATTGAAGGTGGATCATACCACGTAAAGATATCACTAGCGCGCAGCGAGATGTGGGTACAGGAGCTGGGCTTTCTTGACACTTCCGCACAGACATCTATACCGGCGAATGATACCTATCCGGTTAAAATGACATCAATTGATTCGGTTTTCGGTAAATTATCTTTTCCTGCCCCACCTCTTGTTTTCAGCAATCTGGTTCTACCAAATGATGCGAGTCTTATGCCTTATGGGGCTGATGAGCCGCAATGGCGGGATTCGATGAAGAACACTTTAGCTCAGTCGCAGTGATCACGCTAGATCCGAATGCTATAAACAGTATTATAAGATTGAACTGCATTGTTCTTAAGCACATCGACAGTTGCAAGTTTCCTTCGAAGAATGTTCATATGAAGGAGACCATAATTCTTGTCATATTATGATAAATAAGCTGCAGAAAGTAAGCTGCAATTAATCTTACTGGCAAAGGCACCATTGTCCTTCGTCGACAACCCGATGACTCTTGGCTTATGGTTATAGAAAATCCCTGGGGAACAGAATAACAGTATGCGTATAGAATAATACTTGATATAATATGCCGACAACAGGTTCAGATTATCAACCATCAGCTCAGAACAATCAAATCTCTGCAGAATTTCCTTTCAATTCTAATTACATCGAAGCTCATAGTTCTAGTATTCATTATATTGCTGAGGGTTCAGGAAAGCCTGTCTGTCTGTCCTTCATGGAAATCCTACCTTCTCATATTTATGGAGGAACATAATTCCATACCTGATAACCAAGGGAAGATGCAAGGCTCCTGATTTAATAGGTATGGGCAGATCCGATAAGCCAGATATAGAATATAGGTTCTTTGATCATGTAAGATATATTGACAGATTCATCGAAAAAAGATATAACCCTTGTAGTACATGATTGGGGCTCAAGCTTAGGACTTTATCATTCAATGAGAAATGAAAGTAATGTGACAAAAAGTTTTGATTTGAAACTCGCTCAGTAATAATAAACAAGAATTTTTCTTCGTATTTATGAATTGGAGCTTACCTGAACTTTACTGTAAACCACAAGCACTAAGTTTTGTTCGATAAAACCTATAACTGTGTATAAGGTATCAATTAAAATATTAAATGAATCGGCTGAGGAGAGGTCCTAAGTGATGCCTAAATTAATTTCTATTAATATCTCCCTCCCCAAAGAAGTAGATTTTGAAGGTCAGAGGGTAGTAACTGGTATTTTTAAGGAGCCTATTGAGGGACGTATAATATTAAGGACACTTAATCTTGATGGTGATAAACAAGCGGATTTGACAGTTCACGGTGGTCCTGATAAAGCAGGATATGCATATCCAATAGAACACTATGTATTCTGGCGTAAAGTTTATCCTGACATGAAAATGTCAAATGGGATGTTAGGAGAGAACTTCACTACAGAAGGTTTAATGGAAGCTGATGTGAATGTAGGTGATATTTTTAGAATAGGATCTTCTAAGGTTATTGCAACTCAACCTAGAATGCCATGTTATAAACTAGGTGTTAAATTTGGACGTATGGATGTCCTTAAAAAAATTTCTAGCAAGTGGCCGTTCAGGAATTTATTTCAAGGTGTTAGAAGAGGGAGAGGTTGGCGCAGGAGATCCAATAATACAAATAAAGAAGGATACCAATCGAGTCAGCATTAGCGACATCGTGCGATTATACGCAAGTGACAGAGAAAATATCAAATTGATGCGACGTGCTGTTAAAGTTGAGGCTCTCCCTGATGGATGGAAAGACTATTTTTATGAACAGATCAGACGAGTAGATAGAAAATCAGGTCAGAAGGGACGTCGATGAATGGAAATACGAATGAAATAGAGATGACCAAAATATGTATGATATAGAATGTAATCGACTAGTCTTAATTTTATATACCTCGCTAATTCTATGCTAGTCAATTTATCATTCATCAATGAATTTTCGTAATTACTAACTCGGCGACTGTGTAATTAGCAGATGTCATGTTACAAGCTCGCCATTAAATGATATCGATTGTAATGTCTTATTATTTATTTCAATTACTTTGTCAGATAAGATAGAAGTTACTGTTCATCCAAATGGCATGATTGAGACTAATTACCGGATAATAAAATAACAGACTGGCATCCAGACTTTTACCGTGGAGCGATTCAATACTAATCTATAAACAGCAAGTTTAATTTCCAGTGTTTTGTTTTAGTTATTTGTTATGACTTTCGACGTATTTTTTGAAATTATACAAAATTGCCTGCCAGCCGGAGCGCTGCATCTCTAGTGGATTTTCGTTCTCGGGCTCAAAAGTTTCGGAATATTCTCAAATTCCACTTTTACATGCCGGCCGTCGTCTATGTCGTACTCGATAAGCTCATTTTCTTTAACAGCAGTGTAAGTTCCTGTGAAGTCAAAACCCGTACTTTTGTCTTTTGCGGTCATGACAGTTTTAAACCTTCCACCCAAGTGCAAGTCATTCTCAGCAGCCGGAGCTTCCCAATCGTTCGATGCAAAAGCCCAGCATATATATTCTGGCTTGTTCCAGCATTCCCACACCTTCTCAATGGGAGCGAGGACAAGAGTTTGTACGGTAATTCCTTCTTTCATATCCCTTCAGCTATCTCCTTTAATTTCTATTTAATATTTTACGATCTGATTGACACGTGGTAGAATGCCGTGTCCATTCAGATTTGTATCAGAATAAATGCAGTGTCCTAATTCAAAGATGAAATAATCAGAACTGCTATAAGAGATTCAGCTACTCACAACATTAACAACAGTAGGATGGGACCTGACCAATATGAATAGGAGATTTCTATATTTTGGGGCGGCAGTCTGTACTGGTATCGCTGGAATTTTGCACCTTATGCTGGTTCCAAATTCGATCAATGCGGGTATTGAATATACTACGTTTTTCCTAATTTCTGGTCTAGCACAGCTTTTCTGGGTTCTGCCAATGATAAAGAAATGGGGTAGGATCTGGTATATCATCGGAACTGCGGGTACCGCTGTACTAGCAGGTTTAACTGGTTACGTGGTCGTTGACACAGTTAGGAACCCGCAGTCTACACCACCGGGGATAACTGAGCTGGCTGTTGCAATAGAAATATTTCAGGCCTTCTACGTTATAATCACGGGAATAATAATTGTCAGAAAAGTATAGATAAATATGGGTTATGGAATCGGCATGCCAATTTAGCCAGCTAGCTGCTACCGCTGCTTCACCTGACCTTGCTGCTGATGCAGTGCATCTAATAAGCTTGTATCTGACACCATACGATCAGATTACATTCTGGACAGAAAGATCTTTGCAGTGAAAAGTAAAATGGCTAACGATATAATAACTTGAAGGATTTCAGTGCTGCTCTCCACCAATGCCATTTAGATTAGCGAATAAATTGACCTACTTTAAATCGTTCTCAATTTTTACTAGTTTGAAAGTAATAAAGTCTGTCATGAAAGTAGAAGTTCTGAATACACTAGTATATGTGAGTGAATCACTTGGTTAGCTAATCTGTTCCCCAAGGATTGTCTATGCTAACACGCCATGTACCATCGGGCTGCTGACGTAGGACATCAGTAGCTGTTGAAGCAAGATTAACAGAATTACCATCAGGTCCAGTCCCACTGAACGACCATTCACTTATTACAAGAGCAAGATTACTTGTCTGGAATACTCTCTTTATTTTGGATTCTAGCTTACCCCGCATATCAACGAATCCTTGCATACTTTGATGTATGCCTTCTCTACCCTTAATGAAATGTCCTGGCTGGGAGGCAAAGCATGCATCGGATTCATAAAGCATCATTAAAGAATCTAGGTTCCCAGCATTGATGTACTCAGCTATTGAACGAAGTGTTTCTTCTGGTGTAACATTGGACATTTGATAGTTTTTGTAATGTAATACACCATAAGTTCGTTTCTTTAAGCGTGGATCATAATTGTCTACCTTCTCTCCATAAAAGAACCAATAGAGTATCGCAAATGCATCTGGATTAGATTTTGTCTATTGCGTTATTCTACGCTGATGGTGATGCTGCTGCTGGCGGTCTCAATTCAGCACTACCGAATTGCACAGAAAACGCTCTACATCATATCAAAACTGTATCATATTTTGAGTGGTTCGTGGAACATGAAGGCCGTGTAACATTAAGACGAACCTGTATCATTACTACATGCTAGGACCATTTAACCTGTCGGATGAAAATAGCCTTATGTCAGGATTCAAGGATCTCAATATCGAAAGAATGAAAGTATCTTTTGATTTTGATTCGCCTGACGCTTATACAACCTTTATAAGTGAAACCATTGGTCCACTACAAAAAGTGCTAGCAAATCAAACTAGTAAACGAAAAAAAGAAATACTGAAAGTAGTTACTGAGGCTGCAGAAAAGTATGCAGACAGAAATACAGGAATGACAAGTTTCTTGAATGAAGCTATACTTATCATTGGTAAAAAATGAATGAATAATCTTGTCAGATTGAGAAATTAGGGCTAACTCTAGGTCAGCAAGTTCGCATATTAAGGACTACAGCAGATGGAACAAAACTTGCACTTTACACGATAAAAAATGTACATGATGACGGGGAGTACTCGGAAGACACTGTACTTGTGGGCTATGAAGATCAAAATGATCTTTGGGAGCTTCAGTGCAGTTATACAAATATTATTGAAAACATCTTACATTACACCTATCATCTTACATTACATCTATCTATATAAAAAATAAATGGATTGAATCAGGGTTTCAGAACGCTGATTATAAGTGCGGTGAAATTGTGTATTTCGTGTCGAATTTGCCACTGCCTTTTCTACTTACGTCAAGTAGAAAGAATCCTTTCAAGAGCCACCTAAGTACTTCCCTGCCTGTTGTTTCAGACGTCGTCCATTCCACTTCTTCCGCGTTATCTGAAATTGTTCCATCACTACGTGCCGCCTTAAGGTAGAATTTGATCCTGTTGGTTGGTTTATTTTCAGGTTCGCCTTCTTTGGTTGGATATGTGATCACTACGTGTTCAGCCTTGTTGGGGTCAAATAAAAGCACTTTATCCTCTCCATCTGCAAATTTCAAAAATTTGCTGGTCTACTAGATTCTTGTTCTAGTTGATTCATGATACCTTGTAGTTTTTGTCTTGTGCCTTCTGTTAACACGGATCGGGTTTCAGCTAGTTTTGCTGCTGGTGAATTGTTGTCAATGACATTGTCCATGCCTTTGCTCTTGACCTTGCTCTCGCTGTTGTTGTTGTAATCGTTGTTGTTATTCGTTGTACCCTGTACTGAACTAGTACTTTTATTTTGAGTGCTGGTACTCACACTTGAATTTGTTTGACTAGTCACTTGGACTTATCAAAATTACAAGGACGAAGGAAGTATAAACGAACTATTGGCAGGCATGCGATCCGCAATGAACAGCCGCATTCGACGTTTAAAATTTGCCTTCCTTTCATTTATTTCGTTTAGAGATGTGGTAGAAGTGAATTTATAAATAGATTTTATATTCAATTCACTTCTGCAGTCGCGTGATTGATTGACTATCTATTCCTAAAGTTCTGTTTGGTTATTTACAAGTTTATTTCTAAGTTTAATACACTCGTTGCTAGAGAAACCATATGCTTGTAGGATTGATTCGATACAATTCCACAAGTCTTTCTTATAGGAAGTTAGGTCTAAAGTATATCGCTCGGGGTGCGTAGTGCAGCTCTTTTTATTGTAATCAGCTTCTCTATTAGGAACAATTTTCCAGAACGAATGTATCGACTTCGCTTTGGTTGCTCATTTCAGCAAGTGAACGATCACCCTTGCAGTCTTCAATCTTTTCATCGAAAATGTATTTTTGCCAACAATTTCTCTCATGTTCATATAATGCTTTCTGAGTCTTTGCCGAGTAGCACAATTTTTGGATAATGAATTTCATATCACCCACAAGAAAACTGTCGCTTAGAATATTGAAGGCAGAACGTAAATAATCTGATATTTGCTTCTTTGCCTTGTTGTTATCGTAAGCCTTCTTATCACTCAGATAGAATAATTCAGTAGTTTCTTTGCGGATTAGATCCGAAACTATTTCGTTAAAATACGGTGGATAATTATTCTTGAGTCCTACCAGCTTCTTGTAGGCAACCTCGCCGTTGGTCAGTATGCCAAAGTATTGTTTTTTGCTATTCAGAAGAACGAGTGCTTTCCATGTTTTATCTCTGGTAAAGTCTACCTGAAATCTTTCCTTTGCAATGGTTGTAATATCGCTTCTACAACTCGTACTACTATTGCCGCAGCCACAGTCGTCAATAGTTTCTACACTTCTAATAAAGAGACTATCTGTATCTCCGTGTAGTATTTGAAGACCATTATCTTTAAGCAATTGATCAAGCCCGAGTAAGGTATGACGAGCGAATCCGGTAATTAGCTCGGCAACCCTAAAATCATAATATTCAAAATGAACCTGTCCAAAAGTCCCATAACCTGAATTTGCGAATAATTTGACTGCTTTTTCTTCAAGAGATAGCCCCTCTTTCTTGTATTCGCTTTTCTTTCGAATGAGATCTTCCATGACACTTGATAATATTCCACGTCGTTTCGTGCAGATCCAATAATGCCACGGTCGGGGTTCATATCCATCTCTTATTAGATCATTGTTTATCAATTCCATTAGATCGTCAGCAATTTTCGCATCTGGATCCTCCTTACAACAGTCACAGTTTATGGTTTCGCTGGTAATATTATATGCACTACTCATAGTTGGGTACATACTTGCAACATCGTAAGTGAGTACGTCTTTATGTAGACCTACAATTGGCTCAAATACCTTGCCGCCCGTATAATGAACGCCTTTCTTGGGCCAGCCGTTTTCGTCTTTTATGATATGAGCCTCTTGCCATTTTGCTGTTTCACTTTCTACTTCTGATAATTCAGAGGTTTGAGCTTGCTTTGCCACCACGAGGTTGGTTTTGCATAATTACATGTTGAGTAGAAGTCTTGACCTATTTCTTTTGAAATCTTGTAGAATATTTTCAATAGTCTATAATCGTCCTTCTCTGCCAACTTAAGAGATAATCTAGCATCCTGTAAACAATATTCTGCCTGTACCTTAGATGACAGAAGTTCTATCTCAGAACCTTCCATATCCTCTAGCTTTCCTTCCTTTAGATACGCGATTGCAACATCATGAAGTGTTTCACCTCGATATGTTACATTCTTCCGTTGTGAACTTCCGATTCTGGTTTTAGGAAAATACCAAAATAGATCTTTCTGTAGTAATATACAAGTGGGTCGTAGCTTGAGCTGTGTCGACTTTGAATCTTTTTAAGTGTGTCACATCTTTTCAAATGGTCGAATCTCTTCGAATCGATCATTTATTTCGTCTTCAGTGCTATATCCCTCTTCTTCAGCAAATGGTAGAAATTCATAACTTAGTAATCTACTAACTGCGTCCGATTGTGTGAAGAGACGCGTTACACTTGAAAACGCTATGCATGCCTCAATTGGCAGTGTTATCATAGTCTGTGTAGTAAATAATTCCCTGACCTGAGTTCCGCTGCCAGTTATTGCAGCACATATCAAGTCTGAGAATTCTCTAGTTATCTCATAGAAATTATCAAAACAAATGAAATAATTCTGAGC
>JAATVR010000449.1 GCA_014523665.1 Nitrososphaerales archaeon TH526 | reverse complement strand
GCAGCTCTATTAATTGGCTCAATAGTGTTGATACCAAGATTACTCCATGTAGAAAAGTTATGGAAGTCCAAAGGCAGTATAGAAGGAATTGTTACTGCTTCTTTCTTTGGGGCTGCAGGCATAGCTGCATTCGTTGGTCTGTCTCCTATTGTTGGAGCATTTGCTGTAGGCATGGCAGTAGCAAGTACTCGCCTTATCAAACAAGTCGACGAATATGCTGAGAAACTGCTAATAATATTTGGTCCTTTGTTCTTTGCAATTATTGGAGCTCAGGTTGACCTCCGTGGAGTTAATCTAGAAGTATTATATCTTTCAGGTATAGTCATAGTCATAGCTATAGTAACAAAAATTGTTGGATGTGGACTTCCTTCTCTCATATTTCTAAAAGACAAGACTAAAGCATTAAGAGTAGGAATCGGAATGATATCACGGGGCGAAGTAGGACTTATCGTGGCAGGTGTAGGGGTGTCAAGTGGAGCACTATCTTCAGATATATACACTACTGTAATCATTATGGTTGCCCTTACTACCATTATTACTCCAATTTGGCTGAAGAGATCGTACATGAAAGATACAAGTTCGATGCCTCAACATTCATCTTCCTCGAGCAACGAGAAGTAAATCTTCAGAATAGAATGTTTCCACTGGGTTGTCTACTTAATTCTGAATGAATATTCTGTGTAAGGTAGCATAGATTATATATGAATATATACACCTTTATATAGAGATAATCTCTACTAATAATAATACGATACTTACATTATTTGTTCAGATAGGTGACTATTTTATTTAGTACTCCGCTTTCCCAATATCTGTACTAATTTATCAGGAACTGTAATCATTGCATCGTGTCCAGTTTTTAATTCGTGATAATCCCATCCTGCAGATCTTGCTCTTTGAGCCAGATCTGGGTCTTTGTTTACTTTTCGAAGCATCACCTGTAATTGATTCAGTCTTCTGTCTAGTACTCGCACTTGTACATTCTGTTTCCTAATGATTTCGTTATTTGAATAAATTGAATTTCTCAATCCCAGGATTTCAGTACCTAATGCACTTTTCTCATCTTCCAAAGTAGTTATCTGATTTAATAACATTTCAAATCTAGCTCTAAGATTTGGTAAACCATCATTTGCGAGTTCTATTAAATCAGAAATATCTTTATCTTTTGTAATTCTCTTGTCTTTTAGTATGTTATGAAGCAGCAAAAGTAGTGATAGAGAATATTCCGCTTCGTGATAGCAACTCCAGCTGCACTTCCAAACTGTCCCCATTTATTGACAAATTTATATTCATTTGCTGGCTGTTGATCAGCCGATGTTGTTTCATTTGTCAATATGGCACCTGTTTGATTGCCCATTATTGAAGTTTGTTCGGATAGTCCTGGTGGGTAACATACTTAACTGTAACTGTGACATCATCATCTTTTGTATTACTTTTGTCATCTATAACCGTTAACTTGAAAGTCAGATCTGTATCTGATGATATATCAACTGGAGCTGTTAACGTTGGCTTAGCTGTATCAGCTCCATTTGTTGTAACAGGCGGTCCTGCGGTCTGCAGCCATGAATAGGTTAATGGACCTCCTTCCGGATCTGAACTAGCAGAACCATCTAGAGCCACGTCAGTTCCGGCATCCACTCTTTGATCTTGTCCTTCATTAGCCACTGGAGTTTCGTTCGGAGGCGGAACATATTTCACTGTGACTTGATTGGTAGCTGTACTTTTCTCATTTTTGTTGTCTGCTACTGTTAACTCGAATATCAGATCTGTGTCAGTTGTTATGTCGGTTGGAGTTGTAAATGCAGGAACAGGTTTGTCAGCACCATTTAATGTAACTGATGGACCGCTAGCTTGCAACCATGAATATTTCAAAGGATTACCATCTGGATCAATACTTTTACTTCCATCTAGAGTGGCAATATCCCCAGCATTTACTGTTTGATTCTGTCCCACACTAGCTACCGGAGCCCTGTTTGAAGGTCTTGTGGTTACTTTAGTAGTTGAAATATCTGTTGCGTTGTTTTTATCTATAATCATTAATTGAAATACTAGAGCGATAGCTGCAGAGGTATTTGATTGAGCGATGAACGATGGTTTAGCTGTATTATTTGCCATCAAAGCTACAGGTTGCCCAGCAATTTGACTCCACGAATACGATGTTATATTGCCATCAGGATCAGTACTCTTGCTTCCATCCAATTGTACAGTATTACCACCATCAACAGTTTGATGTGTACCCGCATTAGCTATAGGTGATTGATTGGGAGGTGGAATATACCTGACGGTCACCTTGGCATCATCCGAGTCAGTAGCATTATTGTCATCTTTAACCGTTATTTTGAACACTAGGTTCGTATCGGTAGTAATCGGTAGTAATGTTTGTTGGAGCAGTAAATGTAATTATCGATTTATCATTACTACTTAATGTAACATTTGGACCAGATGTCTGTGCCCAGGAGTATTTTAGAAGATCATTATCAGGATCGCTACTTTTACCTGCGTCTAAAGTAGTGACATCTCCAGCATCTACTATCAGATCTGTTCCTGCAGCAGCTCTCGGAATTCGGTTAACATGTTTGACTAGAACTGCTACAATATCTGGACTGCTGCTAGCCCCCTTATCGTCTTTGGCCGTTAATAAAAATCTTAATTCCTTGTCTGACGCTACTTTTGGAGCAGTAAAAGAGGGGTTTGTCGTATTACCGTTAAGCAATTTGACTTCAGGTCCGGCTGTTTGATTCCATAAATAAGTAAATTTGTCATTCAGATCCGGATCGCTTGCTATGCCATTAAATACAACAGTTTCATTTTCATTCACTGTTTGATTTATTCCCGCATTGGCTACAGGGGAATGATTGGCAGGAGCGATGGTAGAAGCATTATTCGTTGTCTGATTTGAAGTTGGGGTTGGTGGGAATGCGAATATACCATATTGAATATACCATAATAACTAGAAAAATCAGTTAAGTCTGATGAGAGAAGAGATAATACTGAAAATATAAGAACATAAAGTAATGGCAATAATATAAGCGGAGAAAAGAGGTTCTTCTCTTCATACATACAAACCGGCCTACAGTTTTTACATGGACCCAGATATTAAGTTATTTTCTAGTTTAATAACTCTGATTTAATTTGACTTTCCTTAAACTTAACTAATATCAGCATCGAAACGAATTCCATGAGCTCGGAGGGCTAATATAGTATGGAGAGGTCAAACGTCATCCGGTTGGAGCAAATACTTGGATACGGTTATTCCTGAATCAACTACGTAGATATTGCCATACAAATCAACATCAACTCCAAATTGCCCATTAAATTGTCCGTCATCAGAACCTAGAGATCCCCATTTTGTTATGAAGTTACCATTACTATCGAATTTTTGTATTCGATTATTGTGTCTATCAGATATATACACATAGCCATACGGATCAACAACAACGTCATCTGCATACAGGAATTGCCGATCACCTGAACCTTTAGATCCCCATTTCGTTACGAAGTTGCCATCACTATCCAATTTTTGAATACGTTGACTGAACATCTGAATGGCGAAGATATCGGATTCTTGCTTTCTGTTTCAACACTCGCGAAAATTGGTTCATTTGTGGCTTATAGGGTAGTGAAGTATACATTCGCAAACCTTTTGTCAATGGTCGTTATTTACTATGATACAGTTTGTTGCATGCTAACAGAATGTCTTCTCAGTGATTCAAACGTAATCATTTGATCTTGCCTGATGATTGCAAATATATAATGGATTCAATTTCACGTTAGTCGCGATTTCAGCGGTTTTACGAGAGCGGTTAGGAAATCTGTAATCAGCCCGTTACTTATGAAGTCCTATCTAGTATCAATTGTGTTTAATGCATATGCAATGTAACTATTGTGGAAAAAGGTGGGGTGAGTTCTGGATTAGCTATAGAAACACATTCTTGCCACTGGTAAAGCAGCATCAATATCTTCAAAACTAACCAGACTTACACTTACTACTAGAAATAGGTGGCCCCTAGTTTAGTTGAGCCGCTTTCTCAAGGTCATGAAATTCATCCTAGAGAACGAAAGAAGATTATGTAGAAAGGGAGAACTTCAATACTAGCTATTCTGTCCAACGCACGTTTGTAAAATTCAATAGCTAATAGCTAACCTATGGGCTTATAATAGTGAGGGCGGTAAATTTATTCATTCATTTCGTGAAGGCGTGTTACTAATTCAGCACAATTATTATTCCAGTCGCTTTACCGCTTTTTCTAACTGGTAAATACGCTGCGTAAGAGTTCTTCTAACGTAGAAGGCAATATGTTTTTTACCATCCTTTGAACCTTCTCCTTATCATTATCAATGTATCCAAACATGTTCATCATGGAATTCTGAGGGTAAAATTGATGAAGGAAATTGTAGGTATCTAATTTATCATCTCATAGTTAGACATTCGTTCTGCTGCTTCGCTCATAGTGATGGTTAGTTATAATTTGTTTCTTTAAGTAGTATTCATTCTTGTTGGTAATCTGCATCATTTTCATTTTCAGCATCCTGTTCATCCTGTTCAGTGTCTTCTGCTTCGTGAGTTTCATCTTTCATTTCTTCTTTTTCAGCATCTTTATTGCTCATATCTTTATAAGGTAAGATATATATTTAAATACATAAAAGGCTACTAAAAATAAAGATTGTTAAATCTCTTTAATGGATAGTTACGTTTCAAACAACATATATTCTCTTAATCTCTCTCCACTGTTCTGCACTTACACCTTGACATCTCTCGAAGTCCTCATAATATCAACTATAAGAAGGTAGTATCAGAAGTAGAAGAGACATATACAAGTATACTGATCCTGACATAGTATGAGTGATTTAGTCAATCCTTATGCTGTCAAAGAAAGGGAGGCATCGCAATTCGATCTTAGGGAAGTGGGAAAATTAAGTCGGCTTATGTATTACAAATTAGAAACAGGATAACGCGGCCTGGGCGTAGTTAGTTGGTATATGGCTTAGACCACAATTGTTGCTTTAGCGAACCTATCTGCTACTTCTTTTATTTCTACCTTTATCTTATTTCCAACTTTTCCATTTTCGACAAATATCACGAACCCTTGGATCTTAGCTATACCATCTCCTTTTCTACTTATTTCTGTGACGTCTACTTCGTATTGCT
>JAATVR010000448.1 GCA_014523665.1 Nitrososphaerales archaeon TH526 | reverse complement strand
TATCAACGCAATCACCAGAAAGTCAATAATATTTGAAATAAGATCACCATACATGAAGGTGGAAGTAGCATCACCAAAAAGATTAGGTACCTGAACGGATAAACCTGATAGGTTGCCACCTGGTAGAAAAATTCCAATAATTGGATCGATTATATCGTTTACGAAAGCAGTTACTAACTTAGACGCCGCTTGGCCAAGTATGAATGCTATCGCGAGACCAATTATGCCAAAAGTCTTTAGAAAGAAGATGAACTCTTGAGTGAAGCCCTTCTTTTTCTCCTTGACAGGGGAAGATACTGGAGACTCCGACATGATAGACAATACTCCACGCCAAGGAGGCGTATATAAAGCATTACACATTGGGAAATTTGAGTTATTATCGCTGGGTTTTTTTAGATTCATTTCGCCATTTAACAGTACTTTACCCATTATGTGTTCGTTCTTTTTTGGGAACCAAAACAGCTCAATACCAAACTTATATTACCATTTTACTGTTATAGATATCTGAATTGTTTATCTGTTCAACCCCTTTACCGTATTTGTTCTCGTTTTGCGGCTATCCATTTGTCCTTATGGAGGTGAAATCGTCACGATTTGGAATATTTTCGACTTATTGTAAAGAAATAACGAGGATTAATCGCTGAGAAGATGGGCATCCCAGAAAAGATCAAGGCAATAGAGGACGAAATACATAAAACCCAGATAAACAAAGCTACTGAGCATCATATAGGCCTGCTGAAGGCAAAGATAGCCAGGCTGAAGAAGGATATGGAAGGAGATATCCACGGCAAGACCATTTCTTCTAAGAGTAGATCTGGCGGCTATAATGTGAGAAAAGCAGGCGACGGAACAGTAGTGTTGATCGGCCTCCCGAGTGTTGGGAAATCGACACTGCTTAACAGGCTCACGAACGCCAACTCAAAAGTTGGTTCATACAGGTTCACAACCCTTACTGTGGTGCCTGGAATGATGGAATACAGAGGTGCCAGAATTCAAATCCTTGACATGCCAGGAATTATAGAAGGAGCGGCTTCAGGTCGTGGATTAGGCAAGCGAGTTTTATCGGTCGCAAGATCCGCCGATCTAGTCTTACTTGTTCTGGATGTCTTTCAGCCCCAACATATAGACCTTCTAAAGAGAGAATTATCTGTAATTGGAATAAAGGTTGACCAGAAGCCGCCTGACATTTTGATAGAGAAGACAGAAACGGGTGGAATTTCGGTAAATTCACTGGTAAAATCTCGTCTTTCAGAAAGTCTTGCGAAAGATATTCTTAGAGTTTACGGAGTTCATAACTGTAGGCTAACTGTAAGAGAACCTGAGCTGACAGATGATCAACTCATAGATATGCTGGCTGGAAACAGAGTCTATGTCCCTTCAATCGTTGCTTTGAACAAGATCGATTTGGTCGATAATACCCTACTGATGCAGATACGTCGCAAGATAGGAAATAACTTTATCCCAATTTCAGCAGATGGCAACAAGAATATAGAATCTGTAAGGGATGCAATATTTCAAAAACTAGATTTCATTCGCGTCTTTCTAAAGCCAAAAGGTCAAGATGCAGATCTTGAAGAACCACTCATAGTAAGAAGTGAGTGTACAGTTAGTGACGTTTGCACGAAAATACGCAGGACCATGACCACGGATTTTAAGTATGCTCAGGTTTGGGGTGACAGCGTAAAATTCGGCGCGCAAAAAGTAGGTTTGGACCATCGACTAGCCGATGGAGATATTGTTAGCATTACCAAGAAGAACTAGATTTCTAATTCCAGTGAAAGATGGTAGGATCCATAAATTTTTACAACCTGCATTTCATTCTGAGGTCCTGCGGGTGCCCTATCAATGGAGATAACTTTTACAATCATGGCTGTTCAGTGCGTAGGAACGTAGGCAATCTATGGAATAATGCGTGGAGGGGTGATAAGGAGCAGATACTTTTTAGATATCCATCATGACATACGTCTGTTCTGGACTGTTACTCATACATTATTCGAGCTTTAGGACATACGACGAGGCTCAGATTACCCACTGATTCCCTAAGAATTGGACTGTTAGGATCTGAGCTTTTTTGGCGAATTGTTCGAGGACGAGGTTGCCAATTCTACCAATGTGCAGACCCAGATTTACTCTCGAAATGTCGATACCGAGGTTTTGACTTTGGTTAGGCTAACTCGAAATGAACTAGTTTGCCCATTTTTGGGCAGTGGCAGCTCAGACAAATACCTTCTCCACATCAATAATATGTAATTCTTCAGTCTAACTCTGAATCTTCATTGCTGCCACTGTCATCTTATGATATGGTTGTGTATAGAAAGCTTCGTTTGTTCAAGTTGAAAACGGTGCAGAACCCGTTTCCATTTTCTCCTCAACATATCGAGCCTTTAGGATTTAGCGCTCTTACATGTCAGCTGGTTGTTCCAATATTGCCAATGGTATTCAATTTTGGATTTCGTCTTGACAATATTGTATGAAACTGTGACTTGATGATGCACACCATCCCTGATAATATAATACGGACCAGGTATTAGTAACGTAAAAAAGAGGTTAGTTCAACCTGTCTTACCATGCTTGATGGAAGTAAAACGCTGCTAAAAACTGGACATTTCCACTTTCAGCTCAAACATTTGCTCGTGATAGCTGTACTTGCGATTTCATTCTCAACTGCCTTCATAATCAGGTCTTACCCTGTAAAATATGGCTACTTTCTGAACGAATTTGATCCCTATTTTGATTATCGTGCGACTAAATACATCGTCGATAATGGTCTTCAGGCATATCTAAACTGGCATGATACAATGTCTTGGTATCCAGAGGGGAGAAATGTTCCCGCTACATCCCAGACGGGTTTGCATATCGTAACTGCATTTCTTTATGAGATATTTGGGGCTGGCTCCTCTCTGCTGGATTTTGTCATAATTTTTCCTGTTGTTATGGGCTCCCTCACCACCATAGCAATTTTTGCCCTCGTCAGACGATTGAAAGGTACTCCAGCAGGCCTCTTTGCTGCGCTATTCTTTGCTTTCACTCCTGCTATAATTCAGCGAGGGAATTTGGGATGGTTCAAGTCGGAGCCGCTGGGATTATTCCTTAGCATTGTCGCAACGTACCTTTTCGTTTCTTCAATAAAAGGCAGGCAAGTCAAGGTTGTAATCCTTAAGGCGCTGCTTGCCGGATTCTTGCTAGGTTTGGCTAATGCTTCGTGGGGTGGTATTCAGTATTTTGCAATACCGCTATCGATCTTCTTCATAGCAATTCCATTTTTCCGAAAAGACTTGAGCATTCCTCTGATAGTAGCCATTTCTATTACGGTCATGACGTTAGTCACGGCGGGAATATTTCCGAGGCCAGGAATTTCATTTGTATTCGGGCCCCCGGGACTCGCGCTGATGGGCGGAACCGTATTCTTGGCGACCACATTCTTGGTGAGGAAATTTACATCAGCTGATCATTCGATTCGAAATTCCGGAATTGTTCTCGGTGCATTCATCGTGATAAGCGTCGGCATCATGCTGACTGAGGCTTACTATTCACCTTCATTCAGGTACTTGAATGCGATTAACCCATTCTTGTCAGCTCAGAATCCATTAACTGCGTCAGTAGCCGAGCATTTTACACCAACTATAGTTGATTATTTCATTGATTACTCGGTACTGATGATGTTCGCTGGATTTGGCATATGGATGGCATTCCGGAAGAGAAATGATATGACGATCTTTGCTTTGATATTGGGAATTACCGGTCTATATGTGAGCGCGACTTTTGCAAGGTTGCTCGTCTTTTCTTCGATCAGCATTATAATTCTGGCTTCAATGGGACTGTACGATCTTACCAGGATCTTTATGGAAAGGTACTCTTCTTCAGGGACCTATACTGAAGCTCAACTCAAGTCGGCGAAAGGGAGAGGAAAGAAAAAAATCGAGCGTCTTCAATCAAAGCCTTCCCACAATAAGCCAATAGTAATATCATTTGCTGTTGTCCTGATTTTCCTTCTAACAGTGCCTTTATTTTATCCTCCCAATATTAATTGGGTAACATCGGCAGATGTCCCACCGTCCATTGCAAATGGGGGGACTGGGTACAGGATGCAGGTGGCTGATTGGATCGATGCATTAAATTGGATTTCCAATAACACTCCTAAGGATTCAGTTGTTGCTTCGTGGTGGGACTATGGGTATTGGATTACTACGTTGGCCAATAGGACAAGCCTTGCCGATAACGCCACAATAAACCAGACGCGAATTGCTGAGCTTGCTAAAATGTTTATCGAGCCAGAGAAAGAAGGCTATAATATTGCCAAAGATTTGGATTCCGACTATGTAGTACTGTATCTGGTAGGTCAGAGATTCCCAGGTGCCAATGGAACCTCCTTCTATGCCCTTGGAAGCGGAGGAGATGAAAGCAAGAAGCAGTGGTTTATTCGAATCGGTGG
>JAATVR010000447.1 GCA_014523665.1 Nitrososphaerales archaeon TH526 | reverse complement strand
GCAGAATGAAAAGTTGTGATAGTTGGAGTTTGGCATTTTTAATAGAATTGATCAATGTTAGTTTGCATACGAAATTTTTTTATCGAGCCAAAATTAAGACCGTATAGACCATGTTCTAGCTGTATGTGTACCAAGTCAGGTTTAATTTTGGTGACTATTCTTAGTAAAGTTCTAGAATTCTCTTTATTTGATGCATCAAGACCGAAAAAATCTCCTTCTCCTCTCTCATTGCATGCGATAAATACATCAATACCCAATTTTTTTAATGCTAAAGTCAAATTTCTAGTATACCGACCGACACCTCCTGGCATGGGCGGGTATTCAGTAGAAACCATCAGAACTGAAATCGGGTACATATCAAAATAATATCAAGTCAGATATTATAAGTATTGATTCCATAAATTGAGTCATAGCATAGGGGTAGATAGTTTAAGAAACCTTTGGCAGGACAAGCTAGATTAATTTTAACTGAATTCACGTCAATTGGTGTCTTAATTTGCCAAAAATACTTTGGAGAAAATATGAGATATCATTTTACAGTGAGATGACTTAATAATAAAAAAAGTCATCCTTTAATTAATAATTAATATTTCCATCTTTGATGTATCTTATTTTTCTGTCCGAGAAATCAACTGCCGTCTTTGTCTTAATTACTATAGTATTACTTGCTCTATTGAAGAATCTTTGCCGTTTCCTCCCCCCTGTTTGTAAATGTCCATCCTAGCGTCACATTAATCAGAAGAAGGAAGGATTTGACTACTGCTTCAGTTAGAGACACCATTTTTCTCTTCCCAATAGTTCCATTACGATTAGTTGTCTGATACGTACATAGGTTCATTTTATTGCAGATTGACCAAATTAAGTGGGACAAGGAAAATGCGATACTGATATAAATTCTGTTATTGGGTAACAGTAATGCAAACCAGTCGATACTGGTAGGCTAGAGTCTGTAAAAGACTCTAAAATTACCTATGCACATCTATGGTGAAGACACTGACGCTCCAGCGGCACCCGATGGCCCTCTATTAGACGTACCACCGGCACCACCAGACCCAGTTCCCACTGCAGTACCAGAAGCACTACTACCGGAAGATGCTGCTGCCGGTGCTGCTGATACTGTTACACTACTTCCGTCGCCATTTCTATCACTATCTCTATCATCGTCGTCTCCCCTTATCACATCAAATGATGTGCTAACTATTTTTGTATCATATCCATTCTTTGAGACTCTAATATCAATGTCATAGTCGCCCGTCTCAGCATCATCATCTACTTTTACATCAAATCTTGCTTCTCCGTCACTATCTGTTTCATCTGTAGCACTGCTTGAATAGCTATCTGGTGGATCAACAGTTAATCTAACTTCAGCATCTGAAACCCTGTCATTTGTATCGACATTACGTACGGTAACTGTCATGTGTTGAGTATCACCCCGCTCTACGTCATTATCTTCTACATCTATATTAATATCAAACTCTTCTACAGCATACGCTGGATTAGTAATCGGATTCGGTATCATCGTTGAGATTACCGATCCAATTAATAATAATGATAAAGATGTTGTCAATACAATTAATGCTGTTACTAACAGACTATGCTTGGATCTACTTTCACAGGCCTCGCTTTTCATATAAGTATCCTCTCCACATCGAAAAGTGTTGCATATAAACTTTAATGGTGTCAAAGTTACATGGTAACAGGTTAATAATGCATCATCGTTAGCGTACTGCCACGCATTATGATCCAATTCAACAAAGATCCTTGATTTTGCTCTTGCATACGTTGTTTGTTATCATTAAGAATCCTTCCCTCTCATATGTCACATTTAGTTGTCATATTTATCTATCTCGTGCGTTTCTATATGTCAGTGTCTCAAGCCCCAGATCTCAGATGTTTTGGATTTGCGATTTCAGATATCAACCTCCAATCCAAATAGATAATATCTAGATATTGCTCGTGATCTAACTTGTGGGTCTATTGTCAAGAATAGCCATAAACAGTGGTTCATAGCTCTCATTTTTATCTCCCACTGCTTGGAATTTCTAATCTAATTTGTATTTTTTGGAAGTTGTTACAAATCCTTCTATTCCGTCCATTATCATTGAATGATCTGTTTCTTTACAGCAACTGCAATTTGATTTTAAGCAATCTCTTGCAATTTCATGGTTACATGTCTTGCACGTACAAATAGCATCTCTAGAAGGATGGCTAAGGTTTTGAGGCTCAGGACTTTTGATATCATCAATATTCATATAGATAGATAGTGGAATAAGGATCCTTATTAGGGTAATCACAGATGCAATACTCCTGACAAACAACAAGGTTGTTAAGTGTAACGTGCCTTAAGGGATAAGTTAAGAGTGGAAAACAAGAACCAAGATCAAACTAGAAGACCACATGAAGTCCTGGATAAAATGGTGGTAGTTTTCTGAAATAGGATTAAACTTTACAAACTATTTCTCAAAGGAGGAAACTTTCTGAAAGAACGGACATTAAGTGACCTCTTGATGCTGATGATAGAGTGTGAAACATAGGAATAGCTTGCAGGCCTTACTAAAGGTGTATATAGACTTGCGAAGAATGGGCATAGTGGAAAATGGCTAGAATTGAATGAGCTGGACGAAGTAGAAGGATTGATTAAAGAAGCGGTTATGTCACTTGATAAAGCAGTAAAGAGTGTAGTAGAGCTAAGGGACATTTCAAGAGCTAGAGGATATCCAGAAGACGAAATTTTGGAAGAGATGAAGAAGGGTTTACAGGATATCATAGACCCAGAGGATATAGAAAAGATCTGGAGAAAGGAGAAATGAAAGAAATACAAATTGATGCAGCAAACAAATCCCTTTCGATGTGACTGCACTGCATTATACTGTAATGCAGAAATACACATAAAATTTTCAAGTGGTAGTTACTTTATCAAGAAGCTGTATTCCCTCATTTTTGCAAAGGAGTGAGTTTT
The DNA here is from genome assembly GCA_014523665.1 of Nitrososphaerales archaeon TH526. Classification (GTDB taxonomy): domain Archaea; phylum Thermoproteota; class Nitrososphaeria; order Nitrososphaerales; family Nitrososphaeraceae; genus TH5896. Next base: position 1,680 of record JAATVR010000447.1, on the reverse strand, counting down.
GTACATCTTAACTTAAGAACTTATGATGGGAGTAGGTGGGTGTCCTCCCTAGTACTTCCTTATCCATCAGTCACCCTTTAATACAATATAGCCTCTTCAGATTATGATACTTTAGCGATTGCTCATGAAGAAATTGATTGGGAGATGTTATTTCATATTTGGGCAAGAATTAATAGACTTTCTCAATAAGATTAATCTTCTATCTTGTGAATGCAAAGACAGCCACGAGATGATATACCAAGTTTCTCTATGTTTATTGTAAAGGTATCTCGTCTTTAATAATATCTTCCTTAATGAGATGCAGATCTACCAATAGTTTCATTTTTTAGGTGATGGCGTGTCCAATCTCTATTAATGTACTTTTTGAGAAGTACTGCTGATTACAGTTGCCTGTAATATTGACGTGTTTGCTATTTTCCTGATCTACCGCATGGTGTTACTGCAAAGAGGTTTTATAATAACTGGAAGCTAACATGCTAATTTAGATTAGAAACCTGTGCGATTATGATTTAACCGCTAATATGCTCGTAGCCCGCTTATAATCTAAGGAGAGAACGTTTTAACCTGTTTCTTTACGTAAATTTCTAGCGGCTTTTTCATATTCACTTTTCTCGCTTGCTGCATTCATGATATCTGTTTTGCTTACCACACCAATTAATTTTCCATCGTCATTACATACAAAGACCTTTCCCATACGCTTTCTCGAAATCTGGAGTAGAGCTTCGTTAGCTTTTCTGTTTTCACTCATTATAATTAAATCCGCCTTTGGAATCATTATCTTATTTGTTTTTGTCAGAGATCTTTCACTATCTGTTATGTTCGATGCATCTTTAAAAGTGACCATTCCTAACAACCTATTGGCATCAGGTTCGCTGCTTAGAACAGGGAATGAGTCCTTTGAAAACAAATTAAAATAATCTCTAATTAGACTGTCTATTGTTAAATTCTCTCCTACAGTGATTATTCTAGTATTCATTATTGCGCCTAAGGGAATAGTTGACAAAATCCTCATGAGCTCATGCTCTGATAGATATGATTGGGCACCGCTATTTAGGAACCAACCTATAAGTAACAGCCACATTCCACTAACAAAGGAACCTGAAAACATGATAAGAAAGCCCATTCCCATAAATACATAAGACATCATTATTCCCGCCTTCACGGATATCCGGGTAGCCTGATCAAAGTCTTTCTTCCATCTTAATAATGCAGCACGCAATATCCTTCCACCATCCATGGGAAAGGCGGGTATAAGATTAAATCCTCCAAGAATTATATTTATTACCATTCCGTACCATAGTACACCTTTGGTAATATTTAACACCATACTACTGATTCGATCGCTAACCTCATTTCCATTAACTAGAGATACCATTACCAATAATATTCCAAGCACACCTGCAATTATGAAACTAGTTACAGGTCCTACGACTGCTATTTTGAACTCTTTTCCAAAATCCTGCGAGACCTCGCCTCCCCCATGCATTTCTTCTTCAATGTCTGACATGCCACCAAAAATGAATAGGATTATTTGGCGTACTTTGATTCCATATCTTAGCGCTATAATAGAATGTGCTAGCTCATGCAACAATACTGAGACAAACAAGATTACTGCACAAATAATTCCCATGATCCAATACTCTAAAGTGGTCAGTCCTGGATTGATATTTGGCATGAGAT
>JAATVR010000446.1 GCA_014523665.1 Nitrososphaerales archaeon TH526 | reverse complement strand
TTTTCCTCCTCAATAAAGTTATACCTAATCGACTCCTCAGCTATGTTCTGATAATAAATAAATAATCCGAAAGATAGAGACAATATCAAGATTACCGATACGATACCAATCCTTCTAAATTGATCCAATCATAATCACTTTGACATATCCATATTCTTAATCCTTAGACGACAGGAATCATGACGGCTAACTTTAAATACATATTGATCCAGCAGAACCGATTTAATTGGGCTAGGCTTTTTAATATTTTTTTCGATCTTTCACCAAGGAGGGCTATTTTGGTAAAACCCTTCAGCCTTTGAATATATATGTATATATTTTGAATTTATATACATGTATATATTCCAACAGTAAAGAATATTACGCTTGCCTCAGTCTTAAGATAAGGCGATCCCTCAGTTCGAATTCATTGATTGAGTCACTTTAGATAGGCTTAGCAATAGAGTATCCAGACGCCTATCAAATCGGCAACTAAGGCAAGTCGCTATCAACTCTCCGGGGATATGATAAGATATGACCTTTAACGTCGACCCAAAGTTTCTGCGTGGAAACAAATAACTATAATGTTGGTGCCTTGGACCAATTTAACGATTCAAATTCCGTTTTCATATTGTAATCGACGATAGGTAGTAAATCTGTCCTCGAACCTATTAGATAAAGTTCTATAGTTCACTTTTTGGACTATTTTAGGACTCTTCTTGAAATAATTTCAAGCATCTGACTGCTGGTATCATATTATCGTTCTCAGCGTTCTTGCACCCATCCCAGAACATTTGCAGATTTTGTCGCTGCATCATCTAATGCTTCCATAGGATCTTTCGTGTCGTAATAAACGGCATCCAAAGCTTCTTTAATATAATGAGCAATTTGTGGATATTCCGGAATATTTGGTCGAAACCCTGCAAATGGAATAACGGAGATCATTTCATCATAATATGGAAATAAGGTTGATGCTTCAATGCGTGAATCCCCCTCTCCTATCGCTACTTGGGTCGGCAGAAGCCTATGTTCCACTAGCCATGGAGCAAGTATCTTTGGTTCAAGCATTAGCGTTAATAATTTCCATGCCAGGTCCTTGTGGGTAGATGTGATGGGTATGCTAAATTCCCATCCTCCCATTAAAGTAGATGTTTGATTATCTTCACTCGGAACTGGAAACATAGGAAGAAATCCAATTCTCTGCTCAAAATCTTGTAACGGAACAAATTTTGTTGGCATCCAAGATCCTTCTATCATAACTGCAAATTCTCTATCGATAAATTCTTCACCCCAACGATGCTCCTTCTGGGGATTTATTCCTGCATTCACTTGATCTTGTATAAAAGAAAGTGCCTTCAACCCTGCAGAGCTATTGAAAGCAGGAAACCAGTAATTACCTTTTGTGGGATGTCCTTCTCTTTGTTGGAGAATGTCTCCTCCCAGCATCCAGAGATAAGGATAAAACAAGTCTGGGGAATGATTCGCACCGGTAAGATGTACTCCCTGTATCCCTTTAGCATTTAGTACTGAATTCAACTTCTTTGCAGCCGTAATATACCCATTCCATGTCTTCAATGATTCTGGAACCACACCGGCTTCTTCTAGCATATCTTTCCAATACCATATTCCTCTTACGTCGGTCCAAGCCCATATACCATAAATTCTTCCTTGTGACTTTCCACCTTCCCAATTTCCGAAGTACCACTCCTCATTTCCGTCTCTATTCCACCGTTGTGTAGTATAATTTGTGAGATCGGTGAGCAGTCCCTTTTGCGCAAGCTCACCCAACCAAATTTGATCTACTGTTATTATGTCAATCGGGGTCTGATTAGAGAGCAAACGAATTATTTGATCTCTGGTTGAATTATCGGACTGAAATTCTACATAATTCACATTTATTGCAGCATCAGTTTCATTCCTTAAAACCTTAAGGGCGTTATCTATCAGATGTTTTCCTGCGTTAGGGCTTGTAACTATTTCATTGAATAGTATCGTTAGTGTAATCTCGCTGTCCTCTTGTGTTCCACTCACACTCTTAACACAAGTCACAAATAATATGATAATCGCTAGGACAAATACGGATATAACTTCCAGCTTCGGCATGTCATTTAAAGAGAATCTGAGCTATATGGGTGTTTAAGAACGACACCTTTGCGATATAGTTTTTAGGGGAAATAAAATTCTAGAGTCTCCATTCTTGTAATTTTTGGTGTCAAATATCATCTCAACAATTTTTGCTGCTACCTTTTGAGGATTTTGTTCTTACTTTTTTCATAATAATCGTTGTCATAATCCTGCCACAACTTTGTAGCTACCTGTCCAAGAAATATGGTTAACACTCTTATGTTATATGCTGCAACTTCTAATGCGAGACTTTCACCTAACCCTACAAGTCCGAATTTACTTGCACAGTAAGATGATAAATCGCTGAAACCAGTCTTACCGGCACCTGAATTCACATTTAATATGACACCTGACCTATTTTTAATCAAATGTGGAAGAATGGCCTTTGTAAAAAGAAAGGTACCTTTTAGATTGGTGTTTATTGTTTGATCCCATTCATACTCTGTGGTATCTAATAATTTCTTGTCAAATGCAACACCAGGAGTCGTTCACTAACATAACTATCTCTTGTTCCATTTCTAGATCTGCATTGGTTTCCTGAAATTCTGCAACGTGCTGATTAGAATCAGTAGTAGTCTCCTGGATATCTGCAAGTTGACTCCATACTAGACACAAATTGTTATTGGCAAAGAAACTGTACGCAAGATCTTGAAACCAAGATCTGTGCCTCACTTCTACCGCGTACCTATAACCTTTATCAAGATATGGAAGGATATTTCTGAGGGCATCAAGCCCTTCAACGATATCTATAGATGGTGGCAATTGAATCAATAATGCCAATAATTTTTCCATTAATTCGGAGATAGAGTCAAAGAAATGACTTAGTTGATCCTCGTCGAAATCTGACAGTCTTTTATCATGTGTTATAACTTTAGGGAATTTCGCAGTAAATCGAAAGTTTTCTGGGGTTCTTTGGTACCAGTTCTTGACCATGAATTCATTGGGAATTCTATAGAATGTTGAGTCTATTTCAACATAATTAAAGACCTTTGAATAATACCTTATAACCATTTAGAATTTTCAATACCCTTGGGATAGAATGGTCCTTGCCAGGATGAGTAGGACCATCCAGAACACCCTATGTAATACTGCAAGTTCTTTGGTAGGTACTAATGAACACGATGGGATAATAGTTTTGTGTAATTCGAAAGTTTTGCGAGCGAAAAACAGGTAAGGAATCATTGGACTTGGGATGATATTGGATTATTATTTTCTATCAAATACAATCTCTATTATTCTATTCTTATAGGTCGCATTGGCAGTCTCGAAGTCAATTTTATACGGAATGTATGAAGTTCGAGTGCACTGCTTTCCTTGAGAATTCAGATGAGAGACTGCGGATGTATTTGATAAATGTACCCATAATCGGATCGGTCGTATTTAATCAGAGGAGCGGTTATGAGGATCTGATTGAGTATACTATCGTAGAAGCTAATTATGATCAACGATTAGGCTTATTGCTGGATAACAGTATTTAGTGTGCATTGAACGTAAGATGCTTAAGGATAGAGACTTCATACGGAAATCAATTGTTGCAGCTGCTGCTGTTTTAGGAACACATATCTATCAGAGAACTGCAGTCAATATTCCAGAGATGTGAAGACTACAGATAAAGAGTACTAAAGGATTGCCTTTTGATGAAGACTATAATACGTCTACACATACATATACACTGTGTATATATCAATAATTGTCGTAATAATGATGATATTAACGATGTCTACAGCAAGTGTATTTGCTGAAGGACCTAGACTTGATTATCCTGACGATGCCACTGAGGAAGGTGCTGATTGTTGGGTAGACGGTTATGATGCGGGATTTGCAGGAAAGTACGATAAGAATAGAGCTAATGAATGTAAAGACAAAGGAGAGGATAACTACAATTCAGTTTGGGGATATTCTTGCAAAGATGCTGGATACATGCCAGATGAAAGCCTTTCCCTGTGACGGAAGTAACTGAAGTAGGTCAATTACCTGGTGGACTGTTTTTGTCCTCCTCCGCAGAAATGTTTTCTCCTGGTTCGGGGGGCTTGGGTATCATGTAATTATGGGTGGGCAAAGTGGTGGTGCTAGAGGGTGCTGGTAAAGAGTGATGAAGGAGTCATATTTTACTTATCAATTGTCAACATACTAGGCCTACTTATCAACAAGGTCTTTTCACTTTCGATGCTTACACAATCGCAAGTCTCCATTAAGTTCAGTTCGCCTTGAATATTACCCAGTTTATTTAACAGAATATTTATTAGATTTGATCATGTACTATCCTATAACTATGGATTTTGATAGACTATGCAAAAACATCCTTGGTCTGGAATCCAAGATAAGGTTCGCTGGTGTATGTGATGATTCCGGTGCGATAAAATATGGTGGACAGCGTGAAGGAATAACAAATCTCCGATCTCCAGAGAAAACTAAAAGATCAAATTTGCAAGCCTTAGCCAGATGGGCTTTACGGAGCTCCCTTGCATCTAAAGTCGGTAAAGGAAAATATGCGATGTCAGAATATGAGAAAATCAAAAGGATAACATTTCCGTTAG
>JAATVR010000445.1 GCA_014523665.1 Nitrososphaerales archaeon TH526 | reverse complement strand
TTCATCATGGCTCTTATTTGTTCATGAGAGGGTTCGTAGAGATACGCTCCTTCCAGCCCCTTCTTGACATAAAAGAAACAATACCAGCAGGTAAGGTCACATCTATTTGTGACAATCATGTTAGCAAGTCCGGAATGCGATAAGTGGTTTGTACAGAGTCCACAATTATTGGGACAAGCACACTTGTCGACCATCACATTTGGAGCATGTGCCCCTTTTCCGTCCATCCAATAGGTGCTAAACTTTTGGTACATCTTGTATGAACCAAAATAAAGTTCCTCGCATTCTCCATGAGTCGGGCAGGTCTTGGTCATGTACACCTTGCCTTCCCTTTCGAAAACCTCTGCATCCAGTATCATGTTACAATCTGGACAAATGCTCTGTGTGTACCGAATCGTTTTCTTTGCCGCAATATTCTTACTAGTAAGATTTGCTATTTGAATTAAATCCATCTCTTTCTAACCTTATCCTAATTACAATCGGCAGTGAGCTCTGGATTATATATAAACATAACCTTACGATTCATAAGGTGATTAGGATATATTGACCTCTCTGTCTACCTATGAACGAGGCTATCTCCATCATTCGACTAGAGTCTGGTCTGCCAACTTATACACTATAGGAAAGACATTGAGGAATGAATATATTAGAATTATAATATCCCTTTCAAGGTTTTAATGATTATTAGCGACAAGTCAAGGAAAGCAATGGAAAATCTTGGCTTGACAGGCTACGAAATAAAAGTTTACCTGTCTATCTTGGAGGGAGGGCCTGCTATTGCATCAGAAGTAAGCAAAGTGTCAGGGGTTCCATATTCTAAAATATACGAGGTTATCAATACACTGGAAGACAAAGGATGGCTGGAATCAAACAGTTCCAGACCACAGAAATTTTTTCCCAAATCTCCTCAAAGTGCTCTAGCAGCGATGAGAATTCGGATGGAAAATGGGATCAAGGATAACGAAAATTTGATCATGAGTGAGTTATTGCCAATATATCAAAAGAGAGGGATTAAGGAACGACCAGAAATATGGGTCGTTAGAGGAATACATAACATAGTCGGGAAGGTGAGCGAGATAATACTTGATTGTCAGGCGGAATTACTAATTGCCATTCCGGAAATTGCTGAAAACATTGCAAAACCTACCCAACCAATGTTACGAGCGCTGTATGAGAAGGGAGTTAATATATCGGTACTTGCTTCTGGAAGGACTAGCTCTGACACTCTTCGCGCAATATCAAGGATAGCTCAAGTCAGAGTCAAAGATCATATGTTTGGCGGTGGAGTTATTGGTGACAGTAGACAAGTAATGCTTCTGCTCGGAGAAGGCGGCAATATAGATAGTAATGGTTTCGAACCCATTGCAATTTGGGCCGAGCATTCGGGATTAGCTGGGCTGGCAAAGGACTATTTTGAATATTTATGGGCCGATGCTGAAAATAAGATAACCTAATCGCCTGTAATGTAGTGTTAATCGTGAAGTAGAGCCAAATTTTGCGATTCCCCCTCAATTTGATTTAAAAATTACACAAGATTTAAGTTGACCAACCTTTCGCTTTACGATAATGTCTACGATGAAATATATTCAGATCGAACCACTAGGGGACGTATGTTTATTACGTATTAATAGACCTGAAGCGTTAAACGCTATGAACACTGATGTCATTGCCGAACTATCAAGATCTATTGATATAGTTGGGTTTGATGATTCAATGAAAGTTGTCATTATTACAGGCTCGGGCGAGAAATCGTTCTGTGCAGGCGCTGATATAGCTTACATGGTAAACATTGATCCCATAAGCGCTGAGAAATATGCTACTTCTGCACAAAGTGTTCTCAACAAAATTGAAAGACTCGATAAGCCAGTCATAGCCGCCGTCAATGGATTTGCATTGGGGGGAGGATGCGAGCTTTCGATGGTCTGCGATATGAGAATTGCATCAAGCAACGCAAAGATGGGCCAGCCTGAGGTTACCATCGGGATTCCCCCAGGTTGGGGAGGTACCCAACGTCTAGTAAAATTAGTGGGACCAGCAAAAGCTAAAGAATTAATCTTTACTGGAAAGATGATTTCTGCACAAGAGGCATATGATATTGGCCTAGTTAACAAAGTAGTAAGCTTGAGTAATGAAGATCAATTGCCTCCAGAAATAGGTGATGATAAGTCAGATCCCAAGGAAGAAAAAGAACGTGCAGCCGAGATCGCAAGGATTCTCAATAGAAAACTGATGAATGAATGTATAGCACTTGCCAAGGAAATTACAAAGAATGGCTTTACAGCTGTCAAAGTAAGCAAGACACTAATTAACAAAGCATTGGACACTGATTTAGACACAGGATTAAAGTTAGAGATTTATGGATGGGCTTTATGTTTTGCTCACGAAGATAGACAGAAGATGATGTCGGCGTTT
>JAATVR010000444.1 GCA_014523665.1 Nitrososphaerales archaeon TH526 | reverse complement strand
GTGGAGTGAACGTTTGCTTTCGAAACTCGTGTTTGTTTCTGGCAATTTTCCCTACTCCAGATTTTCTTCCGAAGTTCCTGGCAATGGTGTTTTCAAAACACGTCCTGTACGAAATAATAGCAGGGCGAATTACCCGAGAACAACTACGATAGTGCTATTGGGAGATTTGAACTGCGTTAACACATCCATGTTGTCCAGGTCTGGAAGTCACCCTTGCGACGCCTAACTCAGTTTGAATGATCGCTCCCTTGTTTACCACTCCTCTTCTTTCATAATCCCTATTTGCAGGGTTCCTAATTACCTGGGAAATAATCGTCTTCTGAGTCTTTCTAGTTTCTGGGTTTGTCACGTTGGCAAATTCCGAGCTTTTCAACGCGATCTTATAATTTCCACCCCTCGTTCTTCGCGAAACGGAGATACTTTTACCTACTAGAGCCTCATGAGGATATCGATCGGTCTCGTATTTTTTTCTACTTCTGCGAGGTGTAATTTTGCCCCCGGTGTATTTCCGGCCAGTGAGGTTCTCTATGGACTTACGCATAGTAAATCAACCGTCGAAAGGGGTAATTTAATACTTTTCAATCACATGCCATTTACATGTGGAAAATGCCAAGTACAGGCCATCCAAGACCTACAGTTTACTAGATGAGACTAGATTCCTTTTCAACAAATCCAAGTTTGGAATTCCAAAATAACTTATGAATTTCTCAGTGGTCTTGTACACCTTCAATCTGCCCAAGGATTCATGCTTAATAAATCCATGACTATGTAATTCCTTCAAATGTGAATATACCTGAGAACCTCTAATTCGCACAAGCCTAGTAGACGTTACCGGTTGTTCATATGCAATATAGGATAATGTCTTCAGCGATGCTTGGGATAAAATAGGTTGATGCGAAAACTTTCTAACAATCGATAGATAAATGGGCTTCACTTGCAAGACAAATGTGCCGTCTTCTAAGTTAGCTATTTCCAACGCCCTTAACTGAGAATTAATTGTATTCATCAAATCCTTAACGACTTGAATAGTTTTTTCTCTCGAAGTAATGCCTGAAGCCATAACGAGCTCGTCGACTGATAATGGTTTCCCCGAACAATAAAGAGCTACCTCGATACGCGCCCTAACCTCATCTTGCAAAAGACCATTCTCCTTCACTTTCATATCAAGGATCACACAAACCTACTTCGGACCGTCTCGTGCCTGGGATAATATGATATCTGCGCTGTCATTAGTTTGTTCTATGTGTATAGTTCCCTTCATAGCCAAATATAACATCGCCAGAAAGCATCTCGCACTTGATAGGGGGTCCATCTCTGCAATTAAGCTACTAAATAACTCATGTCCTTGTTCAAGGATCCTAGTATGGATCATTGTCTCGAACTGCGCCAAGATTTCTTCGATTTTTACAAAATACTTATCGAATGAAAAATCCTCCACTGGTTCTATACTGATACGAGGTTTACGAGTCCCTGATTCTGTGAGGCTGGATACCATGCTCTCTAACACGGAGAGGAGCTCTTGTAGTGAAACAGGATAGCTGGTCTCGTATCGAAATGGTATAGTAAGAGCTTTTAAATTCTGAATCGGAATTTCGTCTGCGTGGCTTAGAGGTTTAATTTTCTTTTCTGAAATACTTTGCAACTTGAAAATGCTTTCAACCTTAATTCGGTGTATCAACGAAGAGGAAAGGGCAGCTACACCACAAATTCTCAAATCCTTGTTTTGGATCCTTTCAAGAATATTCAATAGCATCCTTAGCATTGACGCAACATCAATATCCCATGCATCTCGTTTTAAGATAAGAGAGGGATTAAACAGAACATCGATGGGAGGCTCAGAAAGCTTTTTTCTTTCATTCCCAGGGATAATCTTCCCCGTCAGACCTTGATTTTCTCCTGTATTAGACAATGTCCCATTCTAAACCGATTGATGATGTTATCTTCGGTTTGAATATATTAGTGTTCAAATCATGCATTACTCACAATACGGTGACATATTATTTAGTTTCAAAATTCACTTCGTACTTTTTTCTAGCTAATTTCCTCTGTTCTATGGTAATGACTTCATTTAAATAACCAAATACCATTATAGTAGAAGTTGGGAAACCAGGCACAAAGCAACAAGGTACGCGCTGAAATCAAGTTTCCACTGATTCTAATTCATACACCGTATGGACTGAGTTTTTTTGATAAAGTAGCAAGTAATAAAATTGCAAAGGTGTATGCGAGGTTTAATACTTATCTCATGCCACTGATTACTGCTTTAGCTATATTTTTGATAGTTGGCTCGCTAATGGTTCTCTTTTCCAACGGAGCCGCTCGTGAAGGGGTTAGGGATATAGGACCTCAATCAAACCTCCTTATCCCTGGGCTAAACCCTTATTTGCCATGGACATACGGCTGGATTGCCTTAGTATTAACAATTATCATTCATGAAGCAGGCCACGGAATCGTAGCAAGGGTGTACGGCGTGAAGGTAGAGTCTACAGGATTGGTGCTTATTCTGGGTATTCCTATAGGAGCATTTGTCAATATAGAAAGGGAAGAGTTGGCCAGAACGAAACTAAAAGAAAAGAGCGCAATTCTCACGGCTGGTCCAATGAACAATATGATAGTGGCCGGGCTTTCTCTTGGTTTGCTGTATATGGTTGTCTCAACGCTTGTCCCGTTACCGCAACCTGATGATACCTCATATGGAGTCGAGATTATGACTGTAGGCGATGGTTCACTCGCAAGTTCGATTGGTATAGCGAAAGGAGATGTGATCGTGGATATCGAAGGCGACAGAGTGAAGCACATTGAGGACTTGAGCAGGCTTCTTCAATCAAATTTGGGAAATAAAGTGGCGATTACCTGGAAGGACAATAGCGGTCAGGAAGTTACGAGAATTGCCTCGATCCCCGCTAATGTACAACCCAATAGAGGAATTCTTGGCGTCACAATTACCAATGTATCACCAGATCCTGAATTTGTTCTTAGCCGGTACAAGAGTGCCTTCGGTTCGAACCCAATTGCGGTTCTTCTTCCACCGACTATGGCTGAAGGTTCAGTGCCATATTCTGACCTAATGGCTTCCAAATATTCGTCAACGCTCGGATCCTCTTTTCCAATTATAGCTAACTTCCTTTTCTGGCTATGGTTCATCAACTTTAATGTAGGCATATTTAACGCATTGCCAATAGGTCCACTTGACGGGGGGCAGTTATACAACTCCCTGATCGAAAGAAAGGTTGGTGCAGGTTCGACCCGATTCAGAAACGCATCTCTGATCTTGACACTTGTGATGGTGTTGATTGTAGCCATATCTTTCATATTGCCATGGGTTCTAAGATAAGGATCATGACCGACAAAGATTCCTTTTGTAAGTCATAATTCCGCTCATGTTTCCTTCCAACCCGAACCTAATAATTTCATGCTACCGAAAATGATTCCAACATGATACGCAAAGATTGTTTAGGATATAGCATTGAACATATGATGCCTAAAGAAACTAATATTTAAAACCGATTCAAATAGATGATGGTGTATGAAAATGCATACTGACGGCGAAAATGATAAACATTTTTCATTGATTAATGAATATGAACATACTGAACACATTTTCTTTGAACTTGCAAGTGAACACCGATTGCAAATCCTGTTCAAATTGCATAATGAAAAGACAAAGCTGGCCAAGCTTGCACGAGATCTGGACGTAACAATGCAAGAGGTACATAGAAATCTCAACAGGCTATTCGAGGCAGGGCTAATTGAAAAAGATTCTAGTGGCAATTTTTCACTTTCCACTTTCGGGAATATTATCATTAGGCAGATATCGACTTTCAGTTTTCTGTCTACGTATCAGAGCTACTTTTCCGAACACATAGCAGGAGATATACCAATGAAGTTCATCTACAGAATTGGTGCCCTTAATAAATGCGAGTTCCTCAACGGAATCGTTGCCGTTATTGAAAGATGGAAAAAGATGTACGAAGAGTCTGAGGAGTACATTTGTGCAATGCTACCACAAATTCCACTAGAACTCATCGAAGCGATTCTACCGCGCATTAAAAGTAAGAAAATAAAATTTAGCTATATTCTCCCCCAAAATGCACAAGTCCCTCGGAAGCGTATGGACCTGCTTAAACAGGTTGGCTATCAAGATTTGTTGAAGAGTGGCGAAGTGGAGCGGAGAATGATCGACAGAATCCAAGTTGCGGTGGTTCTGAATGAACGACAGGCTACTGTGATCTTCCCTAATTCTAAGGGCCTAACAGATATGACTTCCATGTTCTATAGCAATGGCTCTATCGATAGTGAGGGGCTTTTCCATGATTGGTGTCTGGATTTTTTCAGATACAATTGGTACAATTCAAAATCGTTTGATGAGAGTAAATTGGTGGAGGTGTAGAATTAGAAGAGCTATTTTCGAATGAGCTACCTCACTTGCAGGTCCATAAGGCAAAAATACTTTAGCTTTACAAGTAATTTACTTATCACGAAGATATATTAATGGATTAGATGAGTATTTAGTAGCCCCTGCTGGTAGCATACCTTTTGGCTAAAACTTTAAGTTGACCGTATAATACCTTGGCGGGCTGGGAATGAATCGATTTGAATGAAGATAGTGACTTAGAGGACGATTTCAAGCTAGAGAGTATTACCAATGCAAAATCGGGGACACCTAAAAGCTCGAGCTCCGAAGAAAATATGTTATCTCAGAACTTGGCAAAAACGCCAGATAAAAAACGATTCCGGACGACTGACCATTACGATGAATCTGAAGCCGAGTCCCTTTATGATTCACTCACAGCATTGCTTCCAAAAGAAGCATCGATTACAGCAGCTCGGTTTGAAGGCCCGAAAATTGCGTTATATACTAAAAATCCCAAATTTGCCCTCACCGAGCTTACATTGCACCTTTCAGGC
>JAATVR010000443.1 GCA_014523665.1 Nitrososphaerales archaeon TH526 | reverse complement strand
CATGTGCTCCCAGTAATCTTCAAAAGTACCAACGAACCTTCGCGGTCCGCCTAGCCAAAATGATGGTTGTACTATGACCTCAATTCCGGCCTTTGACATCAGATCATAATCATCCGTAGTACGAGAATACATGTGAATATGGGGATCAAATAATCTTGTCAATTCTGTTGCACTGTCTTTCTCTCATATATATGGATGTGGTATATCAAATGTTGTATTCGAGACCCAAATAGAAAAAGGATCTTGGATGTCGGCACAAATTCTAACCCAACATTGTAACCTAAGGATAGCGCTTGTAAAGATTCAATATTTCAGGTAACCAACCAAGCGCAGGGTTTCTGTCCCTGAAAGTAAACTTGGCAAAACTGGTACATATAGATAAGCGGAACGGATACAGGGACACCACATATATAGTATGTATAATTTGCATCATTGATCATAGCAATAGTAAGGTGGGTATCCCAAGAAATAGCCTGAAGATGTGACTGGGCCATTAATCGGGTTATACACAGAAAATGCAGCCGTTGCAATAAAGTCATTGCTAGGCCGATACGAATACTGAAACTAGAGTACAAAAAAAGTTAGAACCGACCCTTGTGAGAGGTAAAACTGCCTTCACCCTTGGCCTAATAGAATGTTGACAGGACTCCTGTAATCAGTAGCATTTTGCGCCTCTTGATTATCAGTGGAACCAGGTTGTACCTCCCGCTGGGTTGGTGGGTGCTGAGGAAGGTTCTCCGAGATCTGGTTTTTGTTCGCCGATGCGTTGGACACTTCAACTAAGCTTTGCTGAGATAAATTTCCGCCTGACATCTGTGGAGTAGACGTCGCGTTGGAAATGCCTTGAGCGTTCGATACTGCGTTCACAAATACATTACCTATGGACCATGTCTGCTCTCCGATCCCATAATCAGCTCTTGCTTTCAACGTGTGAGGTCCTGCTGCCGCCATGTATAACGTGGTCGACCAACTAGACCAATTACCTAGAATCCGTGGCGTTGAAGGTTTATATTCACCGTCGTCAATTCTTACTCCTATCATCTGGATATTTGCGGCGGAGGATTCGCTGGCATTCCCACTTACAAGAAATTTACCAACAGGAATTTGGGAGCCGTTGGTTGGACTATTAATTACAATTAATGGTGCTACTGATAAAGTTGTACCCGTCTTGTTCACGCTACCTGCAGGTCCAGCTGATTGTTGACCAAGCACAAATGGAATAAGATAATCCTGCGTAGCAACATTCGTGGCAAGTAGAATTATAACCGGCGTCATCACCAACATACAATTTATTGCCTTAAAATTTTGATTTTTTTTCAGCATTGCAGCATGAAACAGAAGCCCTATGATTTAATCCTTCTAAGTAAGATCCATCAAGTTTTTTCCTACATAGGACAAAATCTTATCTCATGCATATCTCCTTCTGACAGCTACTTATTTAGGTTATTCAAATCTATAATAACTTTCGATCTCTAGCTAAGAATAAGATTTGTTCATAAATAAGTCTATAAACCTGCGTTTGGATTCAAAAACATCCTATTCGCGTTAGCACTGACTTTCCACTATTCTATCCAAAACTTTTGCTTTGTTATTAGCTATCGAATTTACCTGCTATCAAACTACCTTATCAAATTTGATACTGTCAGATTCAAGTCGTCTACGTCTAGTAGTCAAAAAAGTGCTTTATGACTTGTATCGTTGTCGTAGCTGTATTTAGTATCCTGTATGCAAGGCGCTATTAATTAAGGGATTTATTTTGTGTTGCGCAGCTCTTCTTCCAAAGCTTCTCAGCCAAGAAGGCTGCGGTGATCAATCCCCAACGACTGAGCTAGCTCTTCAAGTTTGGATCTGTCTCCTCCTTTTTTATTCTCTTTAATTCTCTTTCTGCTTCAATTCGCCTTCTTGATACTCTGATGAAGCTTATTCCAAAGCTCCTAGCAATCTCAGGAATTTTTTTACACCAAAGAATATCAGGACAATAACGACTATGATAATAAACTATTTGATCCCTGCGGAGATTTGCAAAAAGTAGCTATGTAAAGAAAGCAAATTTGCATCTGAAGGTGTATATGGATAAGTTTGATTCGAGTCAGTCGAGCGGAGGGAGCTCGGCTATTCCCCAGCAAGAGAACAATTTCACATTTCCGTCCCACCTACACAAATTGTCCTACGTAATCTCCCGAGACAATGCGCTCTTGATACCTTTTGTTGTTATCCATGCGCCAGCAGACAACGTATCTGTGCGGCAACAATATCAATCTATGACTGACCATACCAAAAATTGAGTCGAGACATCCAATGTAGAATAATCAGTGTGAAGGATTACTATAGTATCGACATATTCAGCACAGATTAACCATACCTCTATCCGTTTAATAGATTTCCTCCAGCTTCATTCATTTTACCTGAATTTCTCTTATGCTAAGGTTTTTAAAGTCCCAAACGATGCCATCAGATCTAAAGCCTGCTCTAGGCCCTGAGTTAGAGACAACATAATTCCGCGTCCTACCACAATCAACTTCGTTGAATCGATGACTATCAGAGTACCAACTACCGCTATCAATCAGATCACCTACTTTTAACCAGTGATTATTACAACCATAATCGACATAGGATTCCATTTTCACAGCTTTGCCTTCTTGTATATTATACATCACAGCTTTCCAACCTATCCATTTACCTATTATCGGATAGGATAACTTGGTGGTTTCTTTTTCTTTTGTATACCCTCCAGCATGCCATATTTCCTTTACCCATCCTGTAGACCCATCAGGATGAATCCGAGCTTTAAGAGAAGTGCCTTCGCACGGAAAACGATCGGTATGTCGGTTCCCTCTTGCATACCATTGCAGACCGATTGATTTAATTTTTGCATCCTCGTCTATGTTTAGTATTCTAAAACATCCTGTAATTTCTACATCTCTCCAAAGACTCCCGAGCTGAGGTGTCGCAATGATTTCAAATTGGATATGATATTTTCCATTGAATCCCTCATTTCTGTTGGCGCTTCCAATCCTCCATGTCCCGTCTGGTTCTCTTACAGGTTCTCCGGCACCAAGATCGAGAGCAGGGTCCATTCTGGGATTATCCATATTAATGAACCATTCATTCCCTGAGGGATTGGTTGGATATATTTTTCTTATACCAAACCTATCTAAACCTTCATCTGGTTCTTGAAATGATTCTAGACTGTCAGATGTGTTGTTCTGTACTGTCGCGTATGTCAAGCTTAGCTTATTGATGCTTATAATTCCCAATGGGATGGTAATACCACCCCAGAACAATAATTTCAAAAAATCCAATCTTGATATACGAGGTCGAATCAATAAATTCGTCTGCCCTTTGATTTAAGAGAGCTCATAATTATATAACAGTTTAACTCTGGGTTCTAAGGGACAAGATTATGTTCCTCTGTGAATTCATGCGATTATTAAGCGACAATTAGGCGGCTTTAAGAATATTCTCGAAGCTGTTCTCATGTAAGAATCTAAAGCATTCTCCATGACTCTAGCCCTATATTTTGTAACTAATGAAGGTCTCAATTTAGGCATCAAGAAGGTAAATTAGTTTTAGCCATGGCAACTCTAATTAATCAATAATATTTAATATAGATATGGCGTTCCACTAAATTGGCAGATGGAAATCCAATGCCAGTTAAGTGTACTGTCTTGTCGTTTCTAGATCGTAGATGTTGGTCGTAGAAAGAAAAATAAAGAAATTTAAATATAGTCTAATTAGTCAAATCTCAAGTTAAGATCTGTTTATGAATTGCCGAAGTAATGACAATGGCGTCTTTTAGAAGGGGCGTCGAGATGTTATTCGTCTCTAATATCTGTTCTTGAACATTATGGAGTAGATTGAAATCGGGAGTCAGACCGATTTGCATCACTTCAAAGGCTTCTACGGCAGTCACCTCCTTTCCGAGTCTACTTTGCAAAGCACGATATTGGGATAATCCCCTTATGGCATTAGATTTGATAAACATTTTTTGACTCTGGGAAACAAAAGCACCTAGGAGCTTAATCTTTTCATCTATTACGTCTGAAATGTCAGAGTAAAGCTGAGGCGTAAAGTCCTTTGTCACAGGCATTTCGTATGAAAGTATGTTTGGAACAAACCTTGCCGCCTCAGAGGTAGCAGCCGCCACAGCTCGATGATCATGATGGGTATCTCCATGTGGATGTGTGTATACAATATCTGGCTTAGTCATCCTGATTACTTGTTCAATATGATTTATGAGATCTACATTTGGAGACAGTTTTGTGTCCTCAAAATTGTCTATCCATGATGCCCTCGCTCCAATAATTCTTGCAGCTTCCCTTTGCTCAGTAGTCCTCTGCAACGGATCTCCTGATGCTGCACCTCGAGTAAGGATATACATAAAAACATTATGACCTTGTTTTGCGGACTTTAGGAGAATTCCGCCACAACCTAACTCTATATCATCGGGATGTGCCCCGATTGCTAATATATTCATGTGTTACTAAATTTAACAGAGAATAGATAAACTATTCTGGTATTCTCGACATGGTTTTTTCATGAGTATGAAATACAGAAAGGTTTTAACGAAATTTGCATACACCGGCAGCAATTCAACTATGAGACGGCCTAAACATCAATTTTTACTTATTGTAGGTATATGCGTATGAAATGACAAATTAATGTCATCCTTTCATTTTTATTACATAGTCATTGTAATTAAGGATATACCAGAAAAAGACATTGTGGCCGGGTTCCTGTCCATTTGATAAAGGAGAAAGTAAAAAACAGACATGATATTTGTAATGGCTTGACAGAAAAAAGATAAGTAAAGGCATCAAGTTAACTTCGTAATTTAATTTCTCAAATATAATCAGGAATTCATAAGGCATACAAAATCAATAATGGTAGGTGAGGTTGTGTTAAATAGCTATATTAGCTATAGTAGTACAGTTATCCTCGCTAACAAGTATGGAATTATGTATGAAAATCAGATTTTTCATGAGTTGATCGCTGGTTTGAGCAATAAATAATCCAAGAATTTAAGGAATTCCTTATTATTTTCCTTTAT
Organism: Nitrososphaerales archaeon TH526; assembly: GCA_014523665.1. GTDB lineage: Archaea > Thermoproteota > Nitrososphaeria > Nitrososphaerales > Nitrososphaeraceae > TH5896. The sequence goes on along the minus strand of JAATVR010000443.1, from coordinate 11,254 downwards.
CAAATTTTCACCATATATCCCTATCACTATCACTTTTCCTTTACCAATAGGCATTTCATATGTAGCTATCTTAGCTCCAGAAAAAGGATTGGTTGCGGGGATTCTCGCCTCGTAGTCAAGAATAACAGTTACGTTAGGGTTGTTTACAAAGTTATCTTCGAAGTGTGTATAATTAAACGGATTGTTCGCAAAGGTAATGTTGTCGTTAATATCAGAAAGAAGAAAATTTGATCCTATCCAGGCTCTATTTTCCTCAAACCACCTTTCATGAGGGCCTTGTCTTGCTACCTTCTTATCAAATTCAAATTCCCAATCGTGGCCTTTTACCAACGTTATTGTGTTCTTAAGGGGATCATATTTGACCTCAGCGTAGAACGTATTACCATCAAGCAATATCATAGTACCGCCGTTTTGTACAAATTTCTTGTAATTATCATACATCTGTTGAGAAGCATATTCATCATGGTTCAGTATAAGAATATCATAGGCATTAAATCCATTGTCTTCACCAAAAATGTATCCATTGTGAACGTCTTGATCTCTTATTACAGTAACCTGGGATCGATTTGGTAACAATTCATTTTCTATATGGTCCTTCAATATTTTTATTTGCCTATTGTCTGGGTCTAACCTTGAAAACATACTCATATTCTTTGCCAAATCCGCAGGCGTGGAATGTTCAATCCAAACAGGGGAATCAAGATTAGTAGTCAACATATCCAAATCTGTGGTTACGTTTGACTCACTTGGAAGGATTTTATCGTAAATGCCAGAACGGTCATGCTTCGCATAAAAGGTATAGAATGAATTTGGTCCATATGCAGCATCTGTAAATGTCGGATTTACAATTGCAATCTTAGTTATATTACCCACTGAACTGGCGTCGTTGTTGATGTCCCTTTGAGCTGCTTGCGAGTTAAGCATTTGCGGTGACGAAAATTCCGATAAATTAAATGGTATGTACATAATCATTTCGGCCCATTTATTATTTTTCGAACTATCTTCTGCATGAGCTAGTATCCTATACACACCAGAGGAGTCAAAATGGACTGGAAAAGACCAGTCAATATTTTTATGTTCGTTATCAGAGTCGCTTCTTATGGACTCGTCGAATAAAGATGCACCAGTTTCGTCAAATGGATACTTATTGACAAGTATCTGCACCTTCTCCAGATTACCATCCGCATCTGATGCGCTTCCGTTCACTATCACAGTATTCCTCGCGATGATTGAATCAGGAACTGGTTCTTCTATACTAATGATGGGCGGGATATCATAGCTCGTGTCACCCTTCACAGTCTGGTTTGATAACTCCACGTCAAACGTTTTCGGAGGTAAGGTCTTTTCAGCGACTTCGTTCTGGGCTAGCAGATGGAAGGCAAATGATTCTCCGAAAACTATAGTCCAATAAAGAATTAACGTGAACATGACTAATAGGCCAATTAAGATAAAGTAGGACCGTCCTGCCATACACTTGCTCAAAATACATGTTAAAAATAATTCCATATTCTTTACGCTGCACCAAAGAAGTTAAGGCTTGTACGTACTTCGGAAATGATGTATGCTGTCATATATAGTAGGTGGCCATCCCATTAACGAGGATGGAGGTATAGGCATAAGATAGTATGGGCAAGCCCACAGGGCTACAATATAGCCTATCAAAGTAGCCTTGCAGGAGAACCACGCCTTTACTTTAGTATTGGGATCAAGTTATCTCAAAATAATCAAGGTATTAAATTTTCAAGATGAGGCTTATTGCGCTTTCCGTGAAATGATTTTTGTCTCGCAATAAGACTTGTTCGCATAAACGAACAAATGGGATTATCATCAACTGCCTGTCACCGTTGAAATTGACTCATTCACATACATGGTAGAGAATGGCGTAGTATTTGATCCAGGCACAACCGCTGCATTACGGGTGATTGATGTATCGATGGAAGTTAAAGTCAGAGAAGAGAAATAGCTAGAAACAGCTTTATAATTTGAAGAAAGCACTTCCGAAGAAGTTGGAGGCATTACTATACTAATGAGCGTAGATTTCGAGGACGCCGAAGTCTCCGCAATTGGAGCGATTTCTGATGAAGGAATTAAATGATAGGTTACAGACCCCGAAGAAGGCAAGGACTGTGTAACGTTTTGGCCATAAACGGGATACACATCAAACGCGAAGATTCCTGTTAGATAATTCAAGAGGATAAAAGCCGTTGCTATAAAAAGACAAACAATCATACCCATTTTGATGTTCTCAAATTACCTTAGCTGATCCTCCCAATTCTATCTAACGCATCTGTAAAGTATATACTGCCCGAAGGAGCGATGGTCAGAGAAAGAGGAGAATTTTTTACTTTCCATTCTGTAGTAATGCCATTGTACGGAATCCATCTTCCTACGTTATTAGTCTCTGCAGAAGTAAAATATACTACTCCTGTCGATAAATCATAGCCTCCATCTGAAAATCCAGTTACATTGTCTCGGATGGTCCATTCAGTAATATTATTAGCTAATGGATCAAACCTTCCCACCTTGCTTATGTTTTCATAAGTAAAATAGTAACCATCAAAGCCTCTGCTAAATGACGTAATGTTTGATAAATTATGGGGGAATGTCCATTTAGTAATATTATTAGATAGGGTATCAAGGCTGATAATACCGGGGGGAGATGTATTCTTCAAAATATATAAATCACTTGAACTTGGGTCATATGAAGCAAAAGTCGCATTAGCCTCATCAGTAGAGTTACCAGGAAGGGACCATTCAGTCACCATATTAGTTTGTGGATCTAGCCTACCTATCTTATTTGTACTCGCAGCGGTAAAATATAGTTTACCTGAAGGCGAATCAAATACTAGGTTTTCTAAACCAGAGCTGTCAGTGGTTGTGTTATTCTTAAGTGCCCATTCAGTAACAATATTGGTTCCTGGGTGAAGCCTCCCTATCTTATTCATATCTTCATAGCCGAAATATATCAACCCTGATCTTAGATCTATCGAAATCCCAGATATAGTGGAATTAACGTCAAAAGTCCATTCGGTGATAATATTCGTTTCCGGATCTAATCTCCCAATCTTGTTCATATTCTTATAGGTATAGATAATATTCTCCCCAAAATCAGATTTCATATCAGAGATGCGATTCTGTGAAACAGGAACGGACCAATACGTTAGAGATATTGTATTATCGTCAATTGGTATCGCATGTACAGGTTCAGAGGGTGAAAAACCTGCGCGACAACTTACCAGGATACCAACTGAAATAATTATTCCTATTTCAACTAATTTTATATCAATCATTGGAAAACGTATTGCTTACGTAATGCAGGGTAACTCCTATTTAAATTTTATCTGATTGGGTGAAATTGCTTACAGCAGATTTTTGACTCCCAAGGGCATTACATAATGATAAGAACCCTAACCTTTCATTTGCAATTTTTGTGGCAAAATAGAAGCCAAAGTAAGATCCAATTAACTGCTACTATTGTTCTTTTCCAGGATATAAATGTGATATGCTCGGTAGCCTACCTGATCTGTTATACAAACTAAGTAGCATTCAGGATCGATAGTGTCACCGCGAACATATTGGTGCTATCTGAACCTACTTCGTCTGGAACATTTACCTTATACCCGAGGCTAGTTTACTTGGCGGGGGTTTTACTATCGACATTTGAATCTTGCTGTTCAGATTAATCGCTGTCAACGTCTCTGGACTCTAGTCCTTCAGGCTTTAGGTATTTTAGGTTTCACCACTCTGGCATGAGTCTCTGTTGGTTGATTAGTCATTATCTTCAGCCGTAATTTGATCATTTTCTTTAATAGTATTGTGTTTTTAATCTGTAGCGAATAAGACATAGTTCTACTCTGAAGAGCAGTCTGAAATCAAAGTACAAATTATTATGGCAATTAAATTCCAAATCGTTTATCAAACGTCATTAGCATTAAGAGCGTTAAGGTTACGCAGCTGCCGCAATTAAACATTATTGCTGCTAAATCAAAGTCTTTTTCCAAGAAAGGAAAAATGCTCTGAATATTGTAAATGTCATTTAATCTCAAGTATTTATGCATAAAAAAGATAATATTCATTATTTTTTAACACAATATTTTCAAACAGTATTCCTTTGGTTCATTGAATATATGACAATCTCTCACACTTAAACAGGAGAAGTTCAGTCTGATGTTGCATCTTAAAAAGACGGTTTTCAATAGGATAGCTTTTTCATGATAACCAACTATTAATAGCAGATTGACTTACAATTTTCCTAATTGATATCAGTACAGTCCTCAAAAGAGGAAATGTTATTTAGGCCATCGCAGCTAGTCCGAATCAGTATTTACTTATTATACTTTCCAAGTCGGAAGTGACCCTCCTTAATTTTGAGAAATACATATGGTTTTATCCTGAGACAATCAACAATAACGACGCTCGGAGTCATGTACAGAAAACTCCCCGTTGGAATGTCATTTGTTGCTCTTCTCATGGTCTCTTTAGTATATACCGAACAATCAGACGCCCAATTAGGTCCTGTACCTTTACCGGCTCCCCAACTACCTCTAAGTAGTAGTCCTGACAAAGACATTGAGGACACCGATGAAGCACCATTTCCACTTAGTATTCAAATTGTCAATCACCAACTAAACGAGGGAAAGAATGTTGTGAGAGTAGAAGTTTCTCCGGATTGGGAAATCAGTAACTGTACAATATATTATGTTATACATTCAATTAATAAGACATCACAATGTTTGAGGGAAAGCGGGAGTATATACAAAGGTCTGGTAGAAGCGGAATATCCAAGTCAGACTATTAAGGTAATGATATCTGATTATTCAAATAAGAATGCTACTATACTAAGCAATCTTTCCGTTAATAAAGCATTTACTATCGCAGACATACCACGTGTTATAGGAGACTGGATTTGCAAGAACATCTGGGAGTGCTAAATATTAGAAATCAAGAACTAAGTGGAGAATCCAAAAATAAGCGTCATGAACAAACGATACGATAATTATTCTCCAATAGGATTATAATTATTTTCACCATAAATAGTTATTCGACCATTAAATCCTTGTTTTACAGGGATACTAACTTTCGTTGAGTTATCAGTCTGGTTGCTGAAGATTGAAAACTCAGTCGGATACTCATCACCTGATTGAGATACATTGACTGCACTCACGTTAGCTAGAAGAGAATTGGGGACAGTTACATTTAAAAGGGAAGTGTTCGAAATTGAAAACTTATCATATGATTCTGCGGGCGTAACAGTAGTATTATCCAAAGTTCTGTCATTTTCATACCCAGGTACGCTGCCTGTAGAAACGTCCAAGTAAACAAACCTCTGAACTGGATTAAATTGGAGTTGTTTGACCGTCAAATAGTCAGGCATTTCGACACGCACTGGAAAGAAGTCTTGAACGCGGCTATTTAGATTTAAAGATGTCAATTTGTAAACATGAAAACCTCCAAAGTAAAGATCTCCGTCAGGTGACTCAGCAACAGAGATAACAGGCTCGAAGGGATAATTTTTAAGAAGGATATGTGATTCAGAGTCCATTTTTTTAGTATCATTGTTTAAGGTTACAGAATATAATTTTCCGGTATATGTGCCGAATATAAAACTACCTTGTAAATATGGAAACTGCGTACCCCTATAGAATATGCCTTGAGTGGGGGCTATAGTATTCCAGTAACTTCTTACTGGTTTAATGTCAATAGTCGAATTGGATAGCTCCGGAGGTTGATTCGCAGGTTGATAAACAGGAAAGCCATAATTTCCCCCCTTTTTCAGAACGTTTATTTCATCATATAAAACGTCCCCGTTTTCTAATATTATCCCATTTCCATTATCATCGAACGCAATACCGTACATATTTCTGTGTCCTAGAGTATAAACAGGGGAATCTGGATAGGGGTTGTCTGACGGGATCGATCCATCTCTCTCAATACGTAGGACTTTTCCAAGTGGAGTCGATTTAGATTGTGCAAAAATGTGTTGAGTTGCGTCTCCAACTGTGATGTATAACTTATCATCTGGACCAAAAGCGAGAGCGCCGCCTGAATGATACCCTCTGGACGCAGTTACATTATCCAGGAGGATTTTCATCTCCGTCGCTGTATTATTTTTATCCGTGAACCTTACCACCCTATTTATGGGTTCTGCTGTATCGTTATTTATGGTAGTATAGTAAGCATAAACGAAATGATTGTCTTGAAACAGTGGATCAATAGCAAGGCCCAATAGACCTTGTTCCCAGTCAACGTAGACTCCGTCAATAGACGCGAAAGGAGTGGGTAATAATGAATTATTTTCCATGATCATGATTTTCCCTGTATCTTTCTCGGAAAGGAACATACGGCCATCCGGCGAAAATACAATGCTCCCAATTGGCGTAAAAACAGTCGCATTATTTTTGCCACCAGATCCATCTTCCAGATTCCCATCAAATCTCCAATATCCAACTAGCTCAGCATTTCCAAGAACCTTGTCTTTCTCAAATGACCTGTTTCCGGATAGTGATTCAGAATATAATAGGTTTGCCTGATCTTTGGAGATTGTACCGTTCAGAAGCATAAATTCATCGATAATGCCAGACCATCCTTCACAGGAATCACAATACGATGCGGATCCGATATGGATAGGAATCTTTGGATCTGGACTAACATCCAGACCGCCTTCGAAGCGCTTAACATCATATAGGCTACCATTTCTGTAGATGGTAACAGCTGAACCATTAAATGTACCTATTATATGTGTAAATGTCGTATTTGAGACGGGTATTTCAGCTGATTCACTTGAGTTTTGGAGACGGTCAAACACGTTGAACTGGACGTAGTTGTTATTAGCGTCATAAACACTATTAAAAAACCACCCTCCTTTCATTTCAGAATTAATATGGGAAATTATTTGCGCTTGTTGTGCGTTCGGATCTAATATTTGTTTGACCCAAAAAGAAACCGAGAAGTTGTCGTAGTCGTAAGGAAGGTGTTTATCTTTAATCTCTATGTATTCCCTATATGGTGCTTGGAGCTCTATTGCATTCCCAGCAACGCCCTGTACGTACGTAGGATTGGGATTTGTTATTGGAAAAATTTCAGACTTATTTCCAGTTAAAGCGTACGAACTTAATGGGTAAAGTGCAGGGTCACAATGAAATCCAAAAGTACCATATGAGCCACAACTAAAATGCTGAATTTTAGGGTTAGCTTCAGCAGGTGAACTTGTGGTAACAGCAATCATCAGCAAGGATAATGCCATGACCGCCAGCACCAGAAAAATTGTAACCATTTACTGCTGTATATCCGTCAATCGCCAATCTCTATTAATTCTATCGGAGTGTCGACATAACGAATAGGTATAGATTTTGCCGAGCCTGCCCAATACGAGATATTGAATTATACATGAATATGTGAGAAAACATTATTCGAGACAATGCATATAATGTTGAAACAAAGCCTTATTAGAAAAGTCGGACGTCTTGCACACACATAAACACGCACAATCCTTCCAGGAATGATTATATTATAGAATCACATCGACCAACTGATATAAATCAAGGACTGAGGAGCATGAACTCATATTGAGTGAGAAGAAGTGGATTATCTTCTTATTTGTGGTGTTTTACCTATGGTTCGTCCCTATTGTGACTATCTTGTACTATTACATAACAGGCTTTCAGGTCTTGATCGATCCAGAAGTTAATTTGTATTATATAACTTTACCTTTGGTTGCATATGTTATTGGGTACACATTTTTAACATTATTCATTTTTATAATTCACGTTATAGCTTACAATAAAATCAAAGGAAGTCAACAAGAGTATTATGAGGAATTTAAACGATCCCAAACTAATTTCGCCCCGAGAGCGGATTCTTCAACTTCCGGCCTCTGTAGTATAATCATCGCAGCAAGAAACGAAGAAAGGGTTATCAGGAGAACTTTATTAGATGTTCTTAGGCAGACGTACGAGAATATCGAGATAGTAGTGGTATGTCATAATTGCTCCGATAAAACCTGTCAGCAAGCTCAAATGGTTACCGATGATAGAGTTAGGGCAATAGATTTAAGGACAGAGGAGGCGGGCAAGGGTATCGCTTTGAATTACGGAGTAAAAATGTCCCGTGGTGAACATATTCTGATTCTTGACGCTGACGGCCTCCTAAGCGACGATTTCATTGAAAAAGCGCTGCCTCTACTAAAGGGCAGGATTGCAGCAGTACAAGGCAGATATGTGCCTAGCAACCGGGATTATAGCTTAGTAACGAAACTCTTGTCGCTTGAAGGTGACTTGTGGTCTACACCCTATATGACTACAAGAACATTTATTGATAAAAGAGGTGGTTTAGGTGGGACGGGTTATATAATTAGAAGAGATATCCTTCTGGAAGTAGGAGGATATGAAAATCACCTAGTAGATGATTATGAATTAACGACTAGACTATTGAAAAGCAAATATCGAATCTTATTTGCCCCCCTCTGTATAAATTACGATGAGAAACCTCCAAGCCTTGACATTATGCTGCGTCAGCGTGCAAGATGGGCAAAAGGATTTATAGACATGCTTCAACGAAGGGCAGTTGAACGTACTGACATTATTAGCGCTCTCTTGTGGTTGAACCCAGTAGCGGCAATTCTCGGACTGACATTGCTATGCATTATGGGGTTTGCAGCCACTTTTAATATAATTTTCGGATATTTTCCATATTATTATTCTTCTATTAGTATTGAAATGTGGCTGACTCTCACGGCTGCTCTCTTTTTTCTCCAAGGTTTGACTCTCGTAAAGATGTATGGGAAACGTGGTGTACGTTATGGCTTGTACATTCCTATGTACAACATATTTAGCCTATACTTCTTTGTAACGTTTATCAAAGCATTCAGAGTAAAATCATGGGGAGGTACAAAAACTATGCATGGATTCATAAAAACAGATAATCAGAAAGATACATAGATAAGCAGTTGTTTCGGCAGACGAGTATTTGCTGATTCCAATTTTAGGTTGAATTCTCTAAATTTTGCAAACTGGATATGCCTCCGAGCATTGAGGCATTCCAATACCGTTTTCCCAAGAGCCTGCTGACGAATTTGAGTATCACTTACAATATATCCCAATACAGAAGCAAAGGACGGATTAGGATTGAATTCATTAACCTAAAAACTGTTCTTTGAATACTATTGATACCGCATTTAAAATTTATTTCCGCTAACTTCCATCCAGATTGCGGCTAATTGAATGGCATAAACCACTTTGTATTGGCAGTGATATGAGAAGGTCCTACTCCTCTCTGAAAGTATTAATAACAGTCTGAGAATGACTGGGTATATATATTACTGTGAGTTAAGTATGGGCAATAGTAACAATAGGTTAGTAACAATAGCGGGAACCCGACCTGAGATAATAAAGCTGGCAGATTTTATTCCTAAAGTGAATGAAAAGTTTGATCACTCCTTTATCTACACGGGTCAACATTTCTCTCCCAGGATGAAGGATATATTTATAGATGAACTAAATGTAAAGCCAGACTATGACTTCAAGTGTAATTCCTCGGATATTGAACTAATAAGGGCCAGAGTTTCACCAGTACTTAAAGAATTGCGGCCAGAGTATGTAATAATTTATGGAGATACGAACTCGAGCATGGCGGCCGCGCTCGCGGCTCAGGAGGCCGAAAGCAAGATAATCCACCTCGAGGCAGGGATCAGAGATTTTGACATTGCGGTTCCTGAAGAAAGTATCAGAATAAAAATAGACGAAATGGCCTCCCACCTCTTTGCTCCCTCGGACCTATGTAAGAGTGTGTTGAGCTATGAAAATGTGGCAGGCGAGGTATATGTTACCGGCAACTTAATAGTCGATGTATGCCTGAGGCTGTCTAGAATTGCAGCGAGCAGAGATCTACGTGTTGATCTTCCTGCTGAATATCTGCTATTGACAATACACAGGCCAGAAAATGTAGATAATCCCAAGAATTTGAAATTACTTATAAAACATTTTGAGACAGTAAATCATAAAATAATCTTTCCAGTGCACCCAAGGACACAGAAGAACCTCAGGAGCCGCAAGATCGAATTTCCTGATAATGTGATAATGATCGATCCAGTTGGATATATTGAATTTTTGGGACTATTGTTGAGATCCAAGTTGGTGCTTACAGATAGTGGAGGTCTTCAAGAGGAGTCAGTAACCTTAAAGAAGCCTTGTATTACCCTGAGACATACTTCCGCGAGATGGGAGACAATACTTCTTAAAGCAAACGTGTTATTCCCTCCTGATAGAACATCTTCCCTCAGCGAAACAGTTGAAATGATGCTTCAGACTAAGATCGAAAGAAATCCGTATGGGGACGATGTAGCAAACAAGACTGTCTCACTCCTGGAGAGAATCATAAATTGATATCTACATTGAAAATATCCATGGCTAACACGGGTATTGGGTCGCCCTTCTAATATAGTAACTGTATATCCTTTAACCACGTGAAGTGTTACTGTTTTCAGCTATCCCCTTTAAATCGTCATACACTAAGCTTATCTTTTGCTTCGCGATTTCCAGATCTTTATTTTCTAATGCATTCAATGACTGATTCGCGTTGCTCAGAATTTTTTGAAATATCGTATTAGGCACAGGCAGGGTCTGGTTTGCGCCGAGACTTTCTATAGATGACGACGGAACGGACTGATTTATATTTAATTTAGTTGAATTAGCAACCGTCGCCCCAGTCAAATCTTCTGAGGCTAAGACATGGGATGTGTGGATTACCATTATAAATGCCACCAGTATTGATGCCATGACTCCTATTTCTGTCCGGTAACGTGTCCATTGCCTTTTTTCCTCCATTCGTTCCACATGTAATCTTGCATATACTTCCTTTAAAGCATATCTAGGATTCTCGTCACCAATACTAAACAACAGTAAAGGAGTAGGCAATATTTGCCCTATACTACATTTATTGTATGTGTACCTGGATTCCATGATACATTTCTTGCATTATCTGTTACCCTCGCTCTTAAAGTGTGAGGACCTGTTGCTGTGATGTTACGTGTAATTGTCCATGTAGACCAGTTGCCTGGAGCTTGTGGTGTTGCATTGGCATAGGTACCGGTATCATCTACTCTTACTTCAACACGAAGTACTCCACTACCCCCTACATTATCTGCGGCAGTTCCACTTATCTGAACATTACCAGCAGTTACCGTTGCATTATTAGCTGGACTTGTAATAGCTACTGTGGGGATTGTAGTATCTTGAGGAGCACTTCCTACATTTATTGT
>JAATVR010000442.1 GCA_014523665.1 Nitrososphaerales archaeon TH526 | reverse complement strand
CCTCCGTACAAAGGTGTACGCGGAAAGGGAACTGTAAAGATTTATGAAGATGTAGACTTTAACGTTCCAGTTGCGGAGAAGATACATTTAAGATATTTAGGAAGTCTAGAGAATCCTATCTCCAAGGCACTTATGGACGCGATAAAGAACGGTCAATCAGTTGTCTTGGAAATTAGCCCAAAATATTACTCAACTTGGGATTACAGTAAAATGTAAAATGACCATACGAATCATATTTTTCGGTCAATTCTAAATCCTGATGCACTGGTTATCGGTTATTTAATGCTTTTTTACATTTATGGTAAAATGAAGAATGTAAATATGAGCTAACTTTTGGTAAGAGATCACAAGATCGTAATTCCAATGACCTGTATGAGCATTGTCAAATGAGCTGAAATACGGAATAGATTTCAATTAAATAGAAGACACTAGACCGAGTTTGGTTTGTCGATCTACTACATTTGAGGCTTTTTTGCGTGAAACTTCTTAATTTCCAAAGTAGAAATAGGTTATTTTTGTCTTAAATTTTGAATTATCTGTAGGATTAACTCCAAGATACAGTACTCAACATACTTAGCTCACATTCAACACTTACCAATAAGCGCTTTCAGATTCAAGATCAGGATTGCTTCTGGAGATATATTCATTTATTTTTTCAAGGCCCTTAAATATTCCCTCAATTGCGAAAATCGAAGGAGCATTGGTTGTGGGAAGTTCACCACAACAGCTATCATCAAATTTCTTGATATCATACTCCACGTACTCAATTCCCGATAATTTCAAGAGATCAATTGCCTTCAAAGAATCGTCAGACTCATCTATTAGCAAAACTGGCTTCCGTTTGGACACAAGATAATATAGTTAAGCGGGTAGATAAATACATAATCACTGCCTTCATTGAAGTAATTCTAAGGTGTAGGCAAGAAGCTGTCGTGGTCATAGTATAAACTACAAGGCGCTCCTAATTCTTTTTGTTAAAAATTTTTATGACCTTTTTTATGTTGTGTTTGCATGGATGACTTCTCGAGAGATAGATACGCCAAATGACCAAAATATAGAACCTATAGCAATGTCATATTTGCACGTATGATCGTCTTAACAATTTTCATTGTACATCTTTCCCTATTTCAAGCATCAAGTAATCCGGATATAGTACATACATTGAATAGTGCATATGTATATGCATGTAGAAAGTACATTCATATGAAAAGAGAAGAGGCTAAGAACATCTAGAGCATCAGTCACTGTATCGGAATAGGGGTGAATGGTTCCGAATGATCGATTTTAACCAGCTACGATTGTTCCAGTACCTATGATTTCTTCACAGTCCCCTGCATTATCGTCATTTTCTGATACATTGAAGTCTATTACCACATCTGTACCTTCACCACAATCAAAGTAATCTGCCCCAGCACTGCCAATTAGAATATCGTCTCCCTCGCTACCATACAGTTTATCGTTACCCTCATCGCCAACCAAATAGTCATCGTCAAGTCCTCCTACTATCACATCGTTGTCTGTTCTGCCGAAGATCTGGTCACTTCCAATCCCTCCTTGGAGTATATCATTTCCTGCATCGCCATATAATTTGTCAGAGTCTTCGTTTCCTTGGATTTTATCATTCCCTCCTTCACCATTAATTGTATCGGTACCCAACAGGCCAATTATTATGTCGTTTCCATCGGTACCAGTAATACGGTCACCTCCGAAGGATCCAGTTATGAGATTTTCTTGAGAAGTGTTATTGTCATTACCATTATCTTGTAGTGACGATGAAGTAGAAGCAGGTATTGTATCCCCATCGTTACTTTCTGATTCAGTGCCAAAATCTAACACCCTCCCAGAAGATGATGAGGTTGAGGAGGGTGATGAAGGAGTGGACAAACTTTGTCCCTCTTGTTGTTGTGATGATGGTGATGAGGATGATTGTTGCTGTTGTTCTTGTTGAACCTGTGCATGGATTGGACTTGTTATGGTGCATAAGTAGACGACTGGCACCAATATCACTGATATTGCCATTATCATAAATATATTAACTGTGACAAAAGATTGGCTCCACCTATTATTACTGATATCCTTCATCTCTCATATAGTAACAAAAGAACAGCTATATAACATATTACTATCTTTCAATTTGTTGAATTAACCAACAGAGGCATAAGTGTAATGTGCTTTTACCTAACAGATAGGATTGATATCCTTGAATACTGATACTATCAAGAATTATCCATATGGGTGAATGTCACGTTGTTACAACCTGCCCATAAACTTCTACCATGAATAGCTATTTCTGTCGATTTTGTTGACGATCTGTTAATCTTCAATATCGTAATCACCGAAAGGAATATGTCACCAGAAAGTCCAGAAAAAACCCTCCATAGTATGGTAGCTATATAGATAACATAAATTCACTTTTTGTCCGCAAGAAAATCTGTTGTGATTTGTAAAAATAGATAAATAGAATATAGAACCTTATGTACTTGAAATGAAAGCAAAGATTTTGGCTACGACCGCGATAGTTACGGCCGCTTTATTAGCCATAACAAGTTTAACAACCTTTACACCTGGGCAAGGGGTTAATGCACAAAAGTCAATGATGGGGGGTGACTATGGTGGCTATGGAAATATGACCTCTGGATACCAACAGAAGATGCCTGCAATCAATGGTTCGATTAATTTAGAGCAAACTATTTTTGAAGCAATTGCTTCTAAAGTTAATACAACACTCACTCAAGCAATAACCACCGCAGAGCAATCGGTAGGAAATAACTCATTTGCGCTAGCAGCCTTTGGTGGTGATCACGATGGATTCTTGGCATATACGATCCTACTAGGTACTCCCGATATGGAATTCTATAAGGTTATAGTAGATCCTGGAAACGGACAAGTATTGGCGTCAAATGAGGTATCACACACAGAATGGATGAAAATGCAACAAATGATGCATAGCAGTAGCACAGGTGGAGAAGGAAAGATGATGATGGGACGTGAAGGCATGATGGGACATGAGAGAATGATGAAATAGGTCATGGCAGCGGGATTACTCAGAATATGGCGGTGACGTTGGGGAAAGGTGGTAGTAGATATACTGGAAAGTATGATGATGATGATTATCTTAAATAATCAGATCATCATCATATAACTCTTGAGGGTGATGTTATAATAGGAACATCATCATCATTTTTTTGTTCAATTTTGGGAATTGAGTATCGGTCTGGAAATCAAATCATATTAGTGTAGTTCCATTTGCTTTTCCATTCTAATTACAATAGACGAATGAAAAAAATGCTCTGCAGTTACTTCCATACACTCTCTTAAGCTTCCTAAATATGTTCAAACATTCATAGGATTCAAAAACATATCTTCTATCATCAGCCCTTATCCTGCTACTTTGATCCTTTTCTTTTTCTGCTTTTTCAATAATTTGCCTTTGAAATGCCTGATTTTCATAGATGAAGATAGGCTTTCCACAAATTAGACACCAGTCTATAATCTTGCTCATTTCTCACTTATCACTCCTTTTTTTGGCTCAACTGGATCCATTTCATTCCCGTTCATCTCATTAACCATAGGAT
>JAATVR010000441.1 GCA_014523665.1 Nitrososphaerales archaeon TH526 | reverse complement strand
TTGCAGCAACTGATTGTGTCCCTTCGAACCGCAGTAGTCATAGATGATTGGAAGCTCGACAAACAGCAGACATCACATCATGACGTACTCGATTCTTTCAGACTGGCACTATGCAACTATGAACTTCCAAAGTGCAATCCTTGATAATGGCAGTTTTTAACGCGGAAAATCAGGGGATAGACTTCATGCGGGCGGGTGGCGGCACCGAAGTAGCAGATGGGTTCCACCTGTGAGGAAGTATATACTCTCCAAAAACAATGGGTATATACACGTATTTTTGAACCCCATTGATTTGTTCATAGAAGCTCTCACTGCGTTTTCTTGTCGAAAAGAAATAAACCTTTTAGACCATTCAGGTTAAATATTTGCATACATGGAGATTGAACCCCTAGTGGGGCCTTGTGGTAAACTGCCAATCCTCATTCGTGACGATGATACGAACTTTTTTACGATGAAGAGTATGCTTCAATCAATATATTCTGAAGCTTGGAGCAAAGGATTCAAAGTGAGTTTGTCAGTAATTCCTTTACAGAAAGGAACTGATGATATGTGTGTGCCACCAAATTTTCGAAAGAGTGGATTATTATATCCTATCACCAATAATGGAACACTAATCAAATTTCTTAGAGACAAGCTTCAAAAAGGAGAAATCGAGGTTCTTCAGCACGGTTCTTCTCATTCTGTAGTTGAAAGCTATCGAGGGGAGTTCGGAATGAATACTTCAGACCAGGAAGCTAATCTGAAAAGAGCTATATCGATTATGAAGGAAGCATTTGAAATTCGTCCCAGATTTTTTGTTCCTCCCTATGATGATATTTCTTACAAGAATTTGAAACTAGTAAAAAAGTATGGGCTAATACCAATCTATGGCAGAGAGAGTATCAACAAGTTCTTTAGATCACCATTTATACCCGCTTTCTTCAAGAAAATGGCAGCTAAAAAGATATACCAAAAATTCGGAAAGTCTGCCTACGTAGTACCAGTCATGATCAATATTCTCGGCAATAATCTATATAATAACTCAAATAAATACAAGAATGCTGATGATAATGATTGTCATGTTCGAGCAGCCGGAGCCGAAGCAATAAATACTCTACCTCCTGTTGGGTTACCGATTGAAAAACTAATATCACCTGTTTCTTTTCTAGACTCAATATCAAAGATCCTCTCACTTGCTAGCTTAAACCGGAGTAGGATTTCAAGCCTATGCATAATAAATCATTATCATCAATATTTTAATGACTGGAACAAGACCATTACTAGAACGAATATGTTTAATTCATGGCAAAAATTACTTAGCTGTCTTACGGGCGATACTGCGTTTGATGATAATTGTCAATACCTGAATTTTGGATGGAAAACAACATTTTCAGAGCTGTACAATAGATTCAGGAAGATTAAGAGGACTATAACTGCCTCGAAGACTGGGTCCAAGATCACGATACAGTCGATAAGTGATAGTGAAACCGTTGATAACCTTTCTTTTCTAATCACGTATGGTAGTCTAGAAAAATTATACGACACCGAAAATGTAACACTTGAAAAAGAAAGTAATATAATTACAATAAAGGAGGTATTGCCTAAATCTAAGTTTAATATTTACGTAAATGACTAATACCACGTAGGTGGAGGATCCACGTATTACAACGTACTGCATGACTAGGCATAGTATAACATTATCTAGCGAACTTTGAGAGATCTTTTGTTGTGTCAATTATGTTATCAGTATGTGCACCAATGGGGGAGAAGTTAAATCCAAATATGATATGATTGATTCCAATTTCCTTAATTCTTTTTACATCTTTTCCAATTTCATCTATTGACCCAGTTAACGGAAACCTCTTATCTTTTTCATTTGTTGTTTGGCTATTCGAATCAACTATTTTAGGAAAGGTTAAAAGAATAAGCTGAAAGTTTTTTGGATCCTTGTTTGCTCTGTTGGCGTTCTCCTTTATCATTTTCATAGCATTTTCTAGGTGTTCTAAAGGTCCACCGATTCCACCTAACCAGCCATTGGTATCATATTTTATGATCCTTGTAAATGTGTGTGGGCTAAACCCACCAAGATATAGCGGAATATGAGGCTTTTGAATAGGCTTTGGTCCTATTATTGATGCTGGAATATTATAATATTCTCCTTTAAATTCAACAACATCATCTGTCCATATCTTTTTCAATACTTGAATGAATTCATCCGCTCTTTTACCTCTGTTACTAAACGGTACATTAGAAACCTGATATTCATCCCTTGACCATCCTATACCTAAGCCAGCTACAATTCTCCCTTCTGATAGAGCATCAAGTGTAGCAAATCTTTTTGCAAGTATTACGGGATTATGAAATAGCATATCAATTACGGATGTTCCGAGTATGATCTTATTGGTATTTGCAGCAATATAGGTGAGTGTCTCTAATGGATCTAATACATTCTGGCTCTCAACAGGGAGACTACCATCAGAACTTCCTGGGTATGGAGTTTGCGGATTTAATGGCCATAAAAGCCTTTCAGCAACCCAGAGAGAATCAATATCTTCCTGTTCCGCATCCTTAGCGGTCTGGACTATATTCTCTCTTGAGGCTGGTTGGCCGAATTGTGGTGCAACAATACCAATTTTCAAGGTAATCTCAATCTCAATCTATCAAGGTACTTAAGATATTTATCATTGATGGAAGCAAAACCTTCATTGAAAGACATATTATGCCAATCCTTGACTGAGATTAGTAGTCAGTCTACTTTTAGCTGCTCATTATATAAAGGGTAGTATGTTGTCCTCTCTGGATAGAGGGGCTTTCACAGGAGATAATCCTCATTATTATCGAGAACGCTCTGGATGTTTATTGAGTAGGGATAACCATAATCAATTTATCAAAATAGTCGATACAACCTGCTCCTTCTCGCACACTACTGCTAATACCCCTCTTACTACTTAGCTACTTAACAGCTTGTAAGCAGATGCAGGTATCCGCTAAATGAAAGGACGATTTAAGGTCTGCCAACGCAGCATGAATGGTTACTGCTAGGATAACATCTTGCTAGAGATGAAGCAATAAAGGCTTCTATCTTAGCACCATGTACTGTTCTATAAAGTAACATAAGTTGTAGTCGACCCAACCGGTTTACCTTTCAATAGCCCTCCAACACATCGGCTGCTAGACTTGTTTTCATTACTATTCACTAACAGCAAGCGCCAAAGGAGTATATTCTATTGGCCATTCAGTAGTAAGTTTCCTCCATGACTCACCTGAATCAGTCGAAATAAAGATACCATGATTGTTGACGGCATAAAATTCTCCTCGAACCTTTTGATTTGATGCTAATATCGACATAGTGGTTCCAATTGGCTGAGGAAGACCTTCTGAAACAACTTTCCATTTTTTGCCCTCTTCACCATCTTTCTTGTATAGAAATGTTTCTGCACCGTTGGGTGAAAATGACTTGAAAGGGCCATCAGAGGCTGATACAATCACAGCATCAGGATTACCTGAATCAACTGCTATTCCAGCAAGGTAACTGTGTTTCAATCCTTCCATGGGTCTAGTCCATGTTTCTCCATAATCAAAACTTTCATAGTACCCGTCGCCTGCAGAAGAATAGAGACGCTTGGGAGCCTTTGGATGAGTGGCTAAAGTATGTGTGTCATATGGGCCTCCCTTAACTCTGTCTATCCATGTTTTACCTCCATCGCGACTTTGCACCAGGGCTCCTGCTTCTATAGCGACAAAAAGATAATCAGGATTGGTTGCATCTGGTTCAATCCAGCGAACATGATGAGTATATGGTCTTGGTGGAAAGCTCCATGTTTTTGACGAAGGCAAATCATTTAATCCTTTCATCCTTTCCCAAGTATCTCCTCCATCATTTGAAACATAGAGGGCACTTGGCTCGGTTCCCGCATATACCTTGTTAAACCTCTTCCCGTTTTTCAGAGAACTAACCGCAACGGACATGATTCGCGGGCTGGAGAAACTATCTTTTCCAATGTTATCCCAGGACTGGCCACGGTCATTTGTTTTCCACAGACCAATATCGAAAATACCCCAATATGCACGGTCGGAGTTTTGAGGATCAAATGCTATGCACGGTGGTTTATGCCCTGGGCTATCTGACTTTCTACCTTGTGGATCACTACCTTTGGAAATCTCCCTGATCTTAAAATCATCTGAGGAATCTAGTATGATAGCTGAATTCTGAACCCCAACCATAATGATAGTCATAACTTATGTATTGCAGAACAGTTTTTATAACTTTGATTATTCCATCTAGAAACCGTTGAAGCGACCAATGGACTGGCTTGCCGGGACTCAGACTTGAAGAGGAAAAAGATTTCACGGTCGCATTGCAGATTAAGGTCTATCAGACAAGGAAGCAACCACCCACGAAGACGTACGAGCATTTTCACTTCACCCAGCTCTGTGGAGCTGAGAAAAGGGGAGGAGAAGGTTATTGAAATTAAAGTAAACGCAAGTGAAGGCTATGAGCCATTAGTGAGACTATCTGCTATTAGTTCATCTAATGATTTGCTATTGGATTTCAAACAGAATAATACAATAAGTATTCCGTCATATGGTTTGGCATCTACACCATTGACCATTAGCTCTACAGATGATGCTTCGGTACGTCCGTACACGATAGTTATTACAGCCAATTCCAGTTTTCCGCCAAAGCAATTAATTGAAGACATACGATCTAAACAACCTACTGACAACATTACTACCCAGTCCAGCCTCTACGTAGTCCTTAAGGACCCATTA
>JAATVR010000440.1 GCA_014523665.1 Nitrososphaerales archaeon TH526 | reverse complement strand
GATGATCAAACTTTCAAAGAATGTAACTTCGATACCAAGAAAGAGTATAGCTGATTTCATTAATTCTGTATATACAGATGTTTATGACTATAGAAAGACTGATTTGCTTTGGAGAACTATCACTAACTTGCCCGATATCATTGACATTAAGGGACTGAAAGTACGGGATTTATAAAAATAACATTAGCTAGTCTTTGGTCGGTTTTCATATGTATACGTTGTCCGTAACCAATTTTCCTAGTTTTACTAACGCTTCTGAAAGTGGTTGCTGTGTGCTATAGATTAGCAATGTATGTTCCCCAGATTTATTATCAGGCCAATATTCTCCAGGACAGTAGTCACACGTAGCATATGTGAAATTGTATTCACTCAATATATCAAAACCATTCTTGCTAAATGCTTCTTTATAATATTGAAGCGAACCTGGATGTGTTCCACCATCGTTATCTTCAGTGTTTTCTACCTGATTAGTTGGTGTGTAAAATCCTCCTACTATGCTGTTACCACTTGATGTTTCATTGTCCACAACTGTTATCTTTGATTCCTTTGTATCGTAGGACTTGTCAACTATGTTATAAGTTCCTGGTGAGGGGAGTATTATTGGTTTAGAGCTAAGTGTATAATCTAATTGGCCAGTGTTGTACACAGTATTACCACTGCTATCTTGTATTTCAATAGTGTGAGGATTAGGTGTATCCCAAGGAGCGTCAGCATGTAGAAAAACTAGAGCAGTTCCGTTTGGTACTACTAGATTGGTAGGTACATAGTATGAATTCTTGTCAGTGATTAGTTTATGTTTCTCATCAGACCAATTCTCATGCGCTTCGTTAGGAATGAGAATAACAAATGTTCCTACAGATGATGGGACTTTCATCGATTCAGATGAATGAACAACTTCAGCCGTGGGTATAGTACTTCTATCTGTAGTTGGACTGGCGTAGATCCGAGCTATTGACGGACAAGCAATCGCAGAGTAACTAATTATGATAAATACCATCAATATTGCTGCTTTAGACCAAAACATTGAAACTAAATCTGATTATCATTGATATATTTCTTTTGAGAAGGTAATTAGTTTAGTCGATTAACTGTAAGGCAAAGATGGAGTAATTTCTTTGAGTGCGGAGATGACCTGGTCGAGATTCATACCTGAAGAACTCTAATTGTAATACCACCAACAAGATCTTTGAGATATTGCTCTGCAGTTTTATCTTCTCTTTTATATTGTTCCATAATCTTATTTACTTCTTCTGAATCCCTAACAATACAAGGTAAGGGAAGACTTGTTAGCTATAAAGCGCTTTGTGTAAGCGTATCGATTCAAGGTCTTATCCATGGCAAATTTCATCTGTAATCTATTTTTACAAAGAAGCAGCTGCGACGTTCACACTAAAGGTATTCAACTCTAACTATGATCCTACTCTTCTAACGAGCATCGTAACGTCAAGTATAGACTCCCTAATGTACTAGAATATGAGACACAATCTTCTTCCTACTGGCTGGAATACCCCTCGGGAACGGGTCGATATATTCTAAGTTACATATCATGACTGATTTGTATCTCATTACTGCCGCCCCCCCCATTCTCATCAAGGCAAATTTGAGAGAATAAAAATTTCTGTCTTATATCAATTTATATCCAATTTAGCTTAATACCAATTATAGTCGACCATTCCCTTTTCACTTAATGTCAAGTTAATCTTTCCTTCTAAATGATATGGACTTTTAACAATGGTAGCGACTATCCGGTCAGTAGCGTATCTTCTTAAGTAAACTCTGTAGTTACTCATATATGCAACGACGTTTCCTCCTGTTGAATTAGATTTATAGGAAATATTGGATGGATGTGAGCTGTTAACCTGATTCGTTATAACTACTGCGATTCCATATCCTTGTGCTATGCGAGACAGCAGATTCATTAATCGATACAATCTCTGTTGTCTTTCGGCGAGATTACTTGGACCTAGGAATTCTGCTCTATAATTATTAATGACGGAATCCACTATTAGTAATAATATGGGCCTCTTTTCATTTTTCAGAAGCGAGTTAAATGAATCACTTAGAAGTACTTCTTCTTGTTGATAACTTGTAATCGTATTCACATACAAGATATTGGAAAGCCAATTCGAAACGTGTATATCTAAACCTCTGGAGCGTGCTATACTAACCAACCTCTCAGGTCTG
>JAATVR010000439.1 GCA_014523665.1 Nitrososphaerales archaeon TH526 | reverse complement strand
GTACCTACCGCTGCAGCCAGCCCCATGAAAACGATAAGTTGATTTTTGTATACTACCAAATGCCAGATCCTGTAGTCTGAGCAGTGGCATGTTAGATATGAATTTTGTTCTTGAGACTTGTGTGGATGAAAAGATGATAAGTAAAATAAAATATCCAATTTCCATTACCATTAACTAGTAACTTGCTAGGGGCAAAGTTGACAACTAATATTATTGGTCAGGCAGAAGAGGTATGCTGGATCGGACGTAAACGTTTCCAAGGAGAAAAGTCAAGCCAAGCTGCCTTGTCATTAGACAATTGTAAACCTCTAGGTAGCGAAATATAGACCTGAATCTAGGTATTATTAGAAATTTCCTTATGCTTTTCTTTAATCAAGTGCCATTTTTAGTTAGAAAGAGCGGCGCTATCTATGAATTTGAGAAATATGAATGCTTGTCTACTTTGTGACGGTGTGATAGAAAGTACTCCCCTAAATTCAAACATAACTTGATTAGTATCAAATTATTATTACCCATGTGCCTGAAGGGTACTCCAGTAGCATACTTGTATGGAAAAGCTATATCGATTCATAATTAATCCACTAATACGGTAAATTCACATTCTTATTGCAAATGAAATCTGCAACACTTCTACCCTGTGTTTTTCTAACTTTTGTGTTAATTATCGTTTCAATTACTTCGGCCACTGACAGATCCATAGTTCAGTTTCCTTTCTCCGATCAGGCTAGAGCAGCGCCTGAAAATGAGCTTGAGCTTAATTGTAAAGGTAGTGAAGACTTGTGCCTGGCAGAGGCTTGCCTTGGAAGTGAGTGTTCAACTACAGGAAAGGGAATAGGATTTTCGCAATTGCCGTTTGGAGAAATTTTAGGCAAGGATTCGATGAGAGTCAGTAATAAGGATAGTTGTCAGACAGGTGGTGAAAAAGAAGAAATAAATAATTTTAACTTTCGTGCCAGATCAGATGAATTTGGCGAATTGGACTCGAATAATAATAATTTAGGGAAGTCTAGTCAAATCCCTGCAGCCCATTGGGACCATTCTGGTTCTGATATTTTGATAGGTTTGGACTTGGGAATTATCAAGAAAATTTGCAATGTCGACGTACTTTTCAATGATAACGCAGAGATCGAGAATGGCTTTTCCGTAACTGTTTTAAATGACAGTAGGAGTATCCGTAAAGCTGTCGATGAATCTACGACTGACACAATGCCCAGTTCCGGGTCAAGTTATGATTTCGATAACCTGGCTGGCAGATTCATCCATCTCACTATCCCTGGTGTCTCAGGGTTTTATCTCGGTGATGATGATGATGATGATGATGATGATGGCAATGAACCGATAGTCTCTGAAATTAAAGTAAAAGCTCTTCCATTGACCCAAGACTCTAGAAATTCAAGTGCACAGAGTATTTCTACCAGCAACATCACAACATCTAACACTACTACTTCCCAATTAGAATTGTCACCCCTAGAATTCTTGGATGCGGGTTCAGATCTATTGAATACTCCGATGCTTGCCCCCGAACATTATAGGATAAATCAAAGTTCTTTAACTGACATGTCGTCAACACCAGCCTCGAATATCTACACTGGGGACATCTTTCTGCCTTAGGAGTTATCCCCTCAATTCTTTCGAGGGGCCCTAGATGGTAGCTATTGCAACGTCGGCTCTAACATGGTAGTAATGCATAATTAAGGGACTAAAATGGTCAGAACACGCAGCACCTCAAAATAGTGAAGTGTCGCAAACTAAATGACCAATAGTGATATCACTTCTTTGCCCATGAGCAATTTATGATACGTTCTTCGTACAAGCCAGATAAAGCTCAACCTGTTATGTATCAGTACCGAGGCCACATTATTGCCATTTGCATGTCCGAATCGCTTCAATTCCACAACATGCATATTGCATGTTGATGATTCTTGCTGCATGATTGTTTATCCTGTTCCCATGATCTACGTATCTCCTTTTTGGCAGTCCGATGATCCACTAAAGGTTTGTTCTGCGCTTAAAGGATAATTAGACCTAAAATTTGCCGTAATGGTTACTTCATGACCGCACGAACCACTGATCGTAACAGGACCAAATAAAGGAGGAGAACATAACGCGATCATATTTTCATCTTCTGAACTATTTCCCAGCACCTGGTACTCGGAGGCTGAGAGATTGCCCGAATATATTGGTCCACCGACAACCAAGCCAGCGTTCCCAGTATCAAAGTTATACAGAGTCCAATTTCCAGCTACTGTACTATTAGACGACAGCGCAGTGAATGAAATATTCGTATTGTGTGTAGAGCCATCTGAACACGTCACCAATCCCGCTCCTCCGCCGTGAACAAGAACAGCGTTTGCAGGCTCTCCTCCCATTTGAAATAGAGTCTGGCAGGAGAGTAAGAACGCAGAAACTGAAAGCACACCTATGAGAATATCATGGGAATTTTTTGACGACCTGTTCATGGGCTAACTAGCTTGTAATTACATATAAGTACATTCCCAGCTACCAACTTACAAACCCGACCATTCCGTGAAGTATTAAACGAGAAAATAGACCGAATACATTTGAATGTGGAGGTAGAGTACAATTTTCAGTATATGGACGTTGATGATGTCCATGATCGATTAATTTGTGAAAGATTGATACACCAATACCAACACCTGCACTTCTACAACAGTCAGGAGTACCAGACAGATGGTGCGATCGTCGCTCTGCAATCGGTATATAGGCACTGAAAAAGACTAGTGAGTAGAAATAGTGTCGCGGGATAAGATAACCTTTCTTAGTATCATCTTATTCGTAGCATCCATCATGGCGTAGACTGAAGCAATCACTATGTCTTCTCCTGTTTTTCGGGATGAAACAGTATGGCCTTCACTATCCTCAATCTTGACAACTACTTCCGC
>JAATVR010000438.1 GCA_014523665.1 Nitrososphaerales archaeon TH526 | reverse complement strand
TTCCAAAAGACACCAAAATGTTTCTACAATCTTCAAAATCTGTTTCTACGGGGAGCAGGATATTAAAAGCATCAATGGAAGTAGATGAAGAATACAAGAGATATAGATTATCACGAGCACCACAAACTGCAAACATACAGAGTAGTCGCAGGGCGGGAAGAACTAGTACTAACCAATTCGACTAACCATAGAAAGACCAAAGAAGCTAGGTAGAACAGTATTTCTTTTTGCTAGTTAATTCGCAATAGATAAAATAGCTGATGCTCCCAATTTGTTGGTTAGTTTTGTTCCCGACAGTAGATGGCCAAAACAGAACATTCCAAGTAATATTGATGTGATTGGCTAAGATATAAGTAAGAAAACGAGAAATATAGTTGATTGGCTACAATAGATTTGCAAAACTGCATCGAGGATTGGAAGAACGTTGTAGCAACTCCTATGCGAATGAAAGAGAATACTAGTAGATTGGCTGAATATTCGTTGCACGTTTCAAGGATTTTAGCCTATCCGGAGTTGAATATCGAATCCACTTTACAGCAGATAGACGATTTAGGCAAGGAATTGTCTCAAAAAGTAAGGGACCCTAATCGCCTTCGACCGACTCAACTCATTGAAGAGATAAATGATTTTCTCTTTAATAAAGTAAAGTTCAAACCTAATGCACATGACTATTACAATCCGGCCAACAATTATCTCAACATAGTACTTGAAAGAAGAACGGGGATACCAATAACTCTCTCTATTATATATATGAGGATAGCATCTGTTTTAGACTTCACGTTGTTTCCTGTAAATTTTCCAGCTCACTTCCTAGTCAAGTATGTTCTTGACGATCAATCTGCGGAGATTGTGATCGATCCGTTCAATATGGGTCGAATAATGGATGATTATTCTCTTAAAGAATTATTGGAACGATCCTATCCTCGCCAAAATATGGCACTCACTAGGGCGTTACTTAGTAATGCAACTGCTTCCCAGGTAATCGTAAGACTCTTAAATAATCTGAAGAATAGCTTTTATGAGTCAGACGAACTAGAAAGGGCAGAACTTGCAAATGAAATGATAATTAGTATTGATGAAACCAACCCATTTTCAATAAGAGATAAAGGGATGATATTTTTAAAGAGGGGGCAGCAATTGGAGGCTCTTGCTACCCTAAGTAAATATTTGGAGATGCATCCTGAAACAAATGACGCCGACACGATATTGGAATTGATTCGACAAATTCGCTCTCAGAGCAAATAAGGCGCCTTTGGACAAATCGAGTTTTCATCGGAAGCTAATTGGCTGACACAAACTCAGATTCCTCTATGTACAGCATTGAGTGGCTCACTATGCCTGGGTGTAGACAATCAACTCTTGTTCGTCATTGCAGCTGTATCCATTCCCACAGTTGACAGCCATCGTTCCAATTCAAACCTGTCTATTCTTGTTACGCTTACATTAGCATTTGCCAACAGAACTGATCCATCTTCAGGGTAGGAGGCTAACGATACCACTTTGGCTATTCCTACACTTACGGCCATCTTGCTGCACTCTAAGCAAGGCGCATAAGTTGAATATAACGTTGAACCCCGAGTACTACCAGTATTACCAAAAACAGCACATTGAAGCATAGCATTAGCCTCTGCATGCATACACAAACATCTTTCAAGGTCTGCTCCCGACTCAATTTCACCTCTGGCACGGTCCAGACACCTCAAACAACCTCCTTCGAAACAGTTCTTGATCCCTGAAGGCGTACCGTTGTATCCGGTTGCGATCTGTCTATTCTCGCGAACTATAACGCATCCCACTTGTCTTGTTAAACAATTTGAACGTAGCTTCGCTATTTCCGCTTGTAACATAAAATATACATCCCAGTCTGGCCTGTTACCCATATTTACCATTGGCCCTTGTCTATGAAATCGATCCTTGAGGACTATAAGAGTTTTTAGGGGTATCGTATTCCATACTTTGCAACTAGCTGGTTGGTAGGCTGATTGCAGAATTCAATCAACTGGTTGGTGGCGACCCATTTCAAACTTTTAAAGAAGGCGTCATTTTCTGCGGATATTAGGGTTTCAGTGGGGCGGAAATGCGATTTTGTGTCAATGGAATTTCTCAGTCGAATCAGTAATGACGTTAAAAAATAGATTATATAAAGCATTAATTAATATCAAGATTGTCACAAGATGGAGAACCCAAGTCTCAAAAAGGATGAATTGAGAGCAAGAAAGATTTATCTTTATACCTTTTACTTCTGCGCTGCTACCATGTTAACCATCTTTATTTATGCACTGGTTCTGAGCGTTGCTGAATATTTGAACACGGGGGAAATAGTCATTGGGGAGGTTTTGGTGGATACTGAATTTCCGATGACTGGTTTGGCAAAATTAGTCACCTACCTTATGATAGTTACTGTTGTAGGATGGTATTGTGTCACTAAGATAGGTGGAGCTCAGGCAAGAAAACTACCAAAGTCGTGGAAGGCTCTTTTTCAGCTTATCGTACTTGCTATCGCGATTACAGCGCTGTACGAATTCGTCTACAACTTTGTCGTTTGGAATTCATTTATTACAATTGATATGACAAATGGATTGCTAAGGCTTGATGACATCAATGTACCCTATCCCAACCCGGAGACTCCTTGGAATTTGGTGTTTGCGACCAAGATGTCTTTTGCTGCCTTCCTAATCTCAGCCCATGGGTTCTACGTAATTTCTAAATCAGAAGAGAAAAGTGACTAATCATTTCGTCTTGTAGCTGTCTACAATATTTGACAAGATATGATTTATCGAAAAGCCGTTTGTAAGATGGTAAAAAGTCGGAATTATTTGATCTATATTGTACGTTGTGTAGCTGAATGATGGATCTATTTGCCAATCAATACCATCTATTGCCAAGCTATATATATCAGATATAGCATAGTGAATTTAGTTGCGAAATGGTAGACAAAGAATCTGCAAGTGGTAACGTAAAGATAACAGAAGTGAATTCAGCATACGAAACGGTTAGAGACAGTCTTATGAGGACTATTGATGAAGTTGCAAAGGCCCAGCCCCAATATTCACAGTCAATATCAAACCTGCAGCTTGATTATATCCAGACGGTGAAGAATTTAATACATACTACATTTGCTGTTCAGAAGCAGTATGTAGGTGAAAGTTGGAACACATTCCCAAGCACTACAGCCGTATCGGACCAAATGGCTAGACAAACATCTGACTTCACAAACAACACAATAAAAGCAATAGATATCAACAATCAATTGACCATAAATGCTATTGACGCCGCGAGAGAGAATCTTAAGGTATACAATAGGACAGTAGATACGATTACTGAATATAATACGAATATCGCAAAGGCGTGGAATACATATTATAATGTGTCTCAGCAACAGCAAAAACAATTCTTCTCAAGAGGCTAATGGAGTTTTGGAATATTCTAAGACTCTTTAGAGTTGTTATCCTACCTATTTAGGTTTTTTTTGTGATAGCGAATTTATTTGATCCTTTTTGGATGGATTGGAGGCTTTACCATTATCCACACTTTCAATTAGTTCTCTTTACTTTTTTTGTAGAACTTTTTTTAGGCCGAATAACTTACGGCGATTTAGATTGAAGAACTAGAAGAAAGAAATAGGTTGGAGAAAAAGCAACAAAGGAAAGATAAAATACCAAGACATTGCTCTAACCTTCTATCAAATATGTCAGAAGGCGATCATAACGATGCGGTATATCTCAAATACAAGGCTTTGGAAGACATGTTGAAAGTTATAGTTTATTCATCTCAGTCTGCATTGGGTCTGACTCCTATGCTATATCATTTGAAATATGAGAATAGAGAAATTTTGTTTATTCAAACTGGGGCAGTTGGTACTTCTATAGTACACTACGTAGTACAGTCAAACAAACCGGAGAAGAAATTCATAGAATTAAAGAGGCTGACAGGCGAATTTGTCTACGTTGATGCACTAGGGACCGATACTCTTTCCCTGTATGTTCCCATCCTAGAATTGGAAAAGGTAACATATTCTTTTCCCTTTTGATCAGATAAGAGGTTACTATAAAATGAATCATACGAAGATCAAATTGCTTGAGGTTGTAGAGATACACATTAGTTTATCTGAAAGTTTAGCGAACTGAACGTGTACTGAGGTTCAGTTTTTGAATTTTCCCTGAGCAGAGTAGCAATTGGATACTCTGCTTCTTATGGGAATGTTTACGATGAGCCTCTTTAACATCAATCCATTCGACGGCACAGTTCTAGTCAAGAATTTTTGCATTTCACAAAAAATACCAAGTGAAATTTAGAAATCAGGACTATTTCCTTAAGCCTGATAATTACTCGCTTGCCAATTGTTCAGGAACTCCAGCCT
This sequence comes from Nitrososphaerales archaeon TH526, assembly GCA_014523665.1. GTDB lineage: Archaea > Thermoproteota > Nitrososphaeria > Nitrososphaerales > Nitrososphaeraceae > TH5896. The sequence continues at coordinate 717 of JAATVR010000438.1, read as the reverse complement.
ATTCTAGTTCTAGTCAGAAATCAGATGGCATATCATTTCCGAGCCTATCTGAGAATATGTGGGACATCTCCTTAATCCGCCTACTAATTGAAGTCCTCTGTCTTAATTGCTCTCTAGGTCGATAACAGGGTGTAGTCTTTTTTGGTTCATGTCTTGTCGGGAGGTAATAGTAGGGAACTGCTAAGAGAATAAAGAAACAGTATAAATTAATTTGCTCCTCGATTTTAGAACTAATCAAATATGATTTGTAAATATTGATACCACTATCGCATTCGAACTCCATTTTGAAGCAATAAATAACTAATGATCCTGATGCTCGTACCACAAATATTGGAATGGTGTAAGTCAACCTTTGGCATCGCCAGTTGGTTATTAATGTTGACACTGTGAATCACTAAATTAACTAATTGCTAACAGGCCCTTTGCACGCTAAATATCTCAAAGCCTGAGAAAGATTCCAATCTTCAATGACCATCAGGACGACTGTAAAAATCGAGCTATTCGTACCTACAATGATGTCTTTAGCTCCAAGGATCTATTCACCGGGTCACTTACTATTGCAACAGATTCTCCAACAGATATTAAGAAGATAACCTAAACTTCTGGTTGGAGAAGTGAATTGGATAAAGTTGTGAGAATATCCCGACCGCTGTCATCTGAGATAGGGGCTCTCAAGCTTAGTGAAATATTCTATTCATTACAGGGAGAAGGGATTGA
>JAATVR010000437.1 GCA_014523665.1 Nitrososphaerales archaeon TH526 | reverse complement strand
TAATATAGGTGACTTACCGATGTGAATCAAACTTTTCAAGATAATTTCTACCATCTGATGTTATAACTAGCTCGTTAAAGTGATTTGTAACTACATAATGTATTTGTTTCAAAGTATCAATCCAAGTTTTTACTAGTACTGCATCTCCATCAAATCTATCTACAATTTGATCCTCGCTTTTCCCCTCAAAGATAGATCTAAGTACGTAAGATAATGTTTGGATCTCAGTTAGGTCATGAATGTACGAGTTTCTACGCATTTTACCTATCACCCCTAGCTACTTTGTTGTTTACGAAAACTAGATTAATCTTGAACAACAAAGTAAATAACAGTTAACTGACTTTCACCCTAGAAATTAATATTAATACTATCCTGTTGAAAATTATATCATTGTGTCATATCTTATGTCAATTATTTTAATATCTTAATCAAGTCACCCAAAATCCATCAATATCCACTAATTTCTTCAAAATATCATTCCGAAAGTATTATATATGTTACTATCTTAAAACGTATTAAGTAATACTAGCTTGGATGATAAGACAGAGCAGATTCAAGTTACCGTAAACAAAAGTAAGTACAAGAATGTCGAGTACGATGATAACATGATTGAATATTTAATGAAGTATCTTGGAATGGAGAGCTATGAACAGCTTCGAGATTTCTTAAAACATAGTCATATTCCATCATTCAATTAAATATCATGATAACAAATTTTTATTATGGTCGAAGATAACAATTCAAATAAATATTCAAAAGAAAATTATAATTTGCTAAATGGGATGAAACGCTATTTGCGTATAGATCACCAAGATGATGATAAAGACCTATAGATTATCTACGAAAGCAATCAGGCCCTGAGCTTCCCTATGTTCATCACAAAAATACTTGTCACATTCTGTGCATTGCGATGTTGTCACGCCTACATTTCGACAATCACTATAGTCGCACTTTGGAGATTGAGACATTTCCCTAGACGCAGGTATCTCATATTGCTTATTAAAGTTTCAAATTCAACCTGATTTACTGGACAAAGTTTACGAAAAGTCGCCCCTGACTAATAACATCTGGACTTATTAGACAAAGTTTAAGTAAAATGTTTTGCTATCCATCTCCATGTTATCGATCACGTGTCGTGACGTCGGACAGAATTGTGATTGTGTGGTACAGGGAGAAACGGAAGAAGAACTTATGAAACATGCTGCAGAACATGCAGTTAAAGATCATGGTTACACGGAAGAAGATATCATGACGCCTGAGATGAAAGAAAGAATAAAATCACATATTCGTAAGTCTTAGAGTTATTATGGTCTAGGGAATGGAAGTAATGTATGTCCATCATTCCCACTAGACGACTCTTCATTATTCCCTGAATCTTCATCATTTTCTTGCTCATTTGTCTTCTGCATTGGTATCATTATTGTTTGCACTATTTGCCGAATCATCATTATTATTTCCTGAATCGGTGTCAGAAGTATCTAGATCTGTATCAGTCGTTGGGTACCTAGATCATAGACCCCCATAATGTAATGATACCAGAAAGAAGTATGTGTGGGGCCGGACATCCTAATGATTCTCTGTCTACATGCTCAGTTGCCAGTTGAGATCTTGAGGACTCTTGGCTAGGAGAGCAACTACCCCCATTCCGTATCTGCTTTATCTTTTTTTCTCGTGACATATCTTGGAATTGACAATTCTGCTGTAGTTATAGTGACAAGAATAATCTCTATAGAAGCTCACACGAGGTCTGAGTGTCAAATGTGATTCACATCTATGAGATTAGATTGGACTACTTAATCGTCATGAGCTACTCTCCACGACGTGTCACTAGAAACAGGGATGTCATCAACAGAAGTAGGTACATTCTTATGATGTATACACTTGCATTCCACACTACCTGTGGAAGTCGAGGCTTGGCCAGGACACGCATCATGATTTCCAGTCTTACATTCATTGGATACCGAATTAGATGAATTCTCCAGTGTTCTCACACACTGTATTAAATATCAATCTATTTAAAACGGATAACATTTTATCTGATAATTTGATTTCTTAGCATAATGAGGAATCTGACTATGCGGTCTATGTTGGTTTAACAGGCATTGATCCGGGACGTGATGTCGTGTTAATTGGTAGTAGTTAATAGAGCTGGCTAGTTCCCCCCCGAATAGAGCCCACATTTTCGGTAACCTGTAAAGACTCTAAATAGTTTATTGACCATGTTATCAGTACATCCATGAGCCAACAGCAGCAGTTATTAGAACTAGAACTGTCTGTTTCTCAGATTTTACGTGAATACGGAAAAAAGTTCATGCAGATTACAGAGCGATATTCTGATGGACACAGCGGTAGATGTGCAATGGGCGTAATAATGAGCCATTTTGATTGGAATGGTAAAGACGATTCAGGCTTCTGCAAAATTGTTGGGTGCACTAATTGCATTTAAGACAAACAGGAATCACAAAAACTTGTTAATAGATTTAAATGACTCTGGTTTCACGTTTCACGAAATAGCAGACTACCTAGAACGAAATAATGAAATAGGATTTGAACTCATTGAATCAAATTCGGAAGATAGTATTC
>JAATVR010000006.1 GCA_014523665.1 Nitrososphaerales archaeon TH526 | reverse complement strand
TATTTCCAATCCATGAGATTCCATACCTCCTCTCACTCTTCTTATGGTAGAAGAAATTTTATCTATAGTATAGCGGCCTTCTGTAAGCTGTGCCATGTAATCATTAGTAGCATGTCTTAATACTCCTACCATTTTTCCTTCTACTACATAGTTTGAAATGAATCCGTCGATCTCACCTCGCAAATATTTTACATGTCGTAATTCATTCTCTTTATCCGACAAAATTCTTACTTTTTGTGAGAGCTTCTTTATGCTAGATTCCCTATTTTTTATATCGTCTTTTAATGTCGAGGCTTGCTTGGTAAGTATGTCTAAGAATCTCCTCTTGGCGGCAAGACTATTTTCAATAGTTTTTCTTTTAATAATAATTTCATCGATAGTGCTGCAATGTAGATTTTTTAATAAATCATCCAAACTAATAACTAAAAGTTCTTGCAAATATTCTTGCAACTTACTCTTCAATTGGTCAATATCATTAACTATATTTTTCTTTAAACTTCTCAATTTTGATAACTCGTTTTCATACTTCTTGTACTGTATGTTTTCTTTATCTATCTGTTCTTCGATTCGGTGTATCTCCTTTCCATAATACTCTATTTCCAATCTTAGACTAGTTCTTTCTGAAATGACGTCGCTAACTGTGGAAAAACCCAGAAATGACAGGAGATCCTCGATTGATTTTGCATGTAATAGATCAAGTATGGAGCAGGCATTTTTTCTGTGATCTATAAGACTATCACAAAGTGTAAGCATATTTTGCAATACGACTTTAGTTTTGCTCCTGATGTCTAGCTTCTTGCGTATTTCATCATGTTCATTCTTTGCTTGTTTAATCTGAATATTGACATTATTATAATCAAAGTCTATTTCTCTTATTTCGTTACCCAATTCTGCTACCATCTCTCCTTTGTCATCGATTGATTTGTTACAGACAGGACATTTCATCTGCTCTTCGATATACTTTATGCTATTCTTTTTTATGCCAGAAATGACTTCGTTAGATATTAGAATCTGATTCAAATACTCAATATTATCATGTAAAGTATTCTCATATGTTTCTAAACTTTTTACTTCATTAGATATTTCTTGTAACTGACTATTCATCTGTTCTGGCTGAGAAATTGGATCGAATTTCAAGGTAATAGAAGAACGCTCTATAACTTGTTTAATTTGGTTTTCGTATGTTTTTATGCCCATAAATAATCTATCCAACTGCTGTAGATTTCCATCGTTTGGAAGACTCTCTAAGGCCTGCTGCACAACAGCTTTCTGATCGGCTAGATTCTTAATGGATATTTTTAAGGATTCTATTCTCTCGTCCTGACTTGCAATGTAATTAGCCTTTTCTAGTAAGGAACTATTAACTAATGCAAGCTCATTATTTTTGTTTGTTATATCCATATCATTGCTCTTAATCCTCCTCAATATTTCTTCAGATGGCAGATTCGAAAGACTTTGAAGAGTTTTATTTAAGTCGGATTTAGATTCAATGCATTCTTTTTCTTTCACTCCTAACTCATTTTCTCTCTTGATAAGTTCCATCTTTTCAATAGCAAGAACTCCAACCTCTTCTTTTAGTAAACTGATAGAGTCTTGAAGATCTGTGCTAAGTTTAGAAAGATCGTTTTTGACCCTATCGAATTCATCAAGTCCAAAAAGTGTAGTGATTAGTCTCCTTAATTCTACTGGATCTGCCAGCGCTAGTCTGTCTACATCTTTCTGTCTGACATATACCGTCTTTTCGATTATAGAAGCACTAACCCCAAGCATCTGTCCAACTTCCTCGTTAACTGGTCTGGGTCTATTAACTATGACAATAAAGTTATCATCATTATCAGTTCCTTGTTCATTTACTTTTCTAGATAAAACAGCCTCTTCATTGAAATCAATTTCACCTTTTTGAGATCTTGATCCCTTGATCGTAAGTTTTCTCACTATTCGGTATATGGTTCCTCCAAGATCAAATGTGACGTCAACCTTGCAACCTGATTCACCAGCCTTAACAAGTGTTTTTCGCTGCTGATCCTCTATCAGTTCATCACCCAAAAGGCCCCACAACATTGCTTGAATGAAGCTAGTCTTACCCATAGAGTTGTTACCTGTTATAAGGAATAAACCTTCAGGAAACTCTGGATCCTGAGGAGTATCAGGCAGCAGCACATTAGTATATGGTTTAAAGTTCTCGATTTCGACTCTCAATATCTTCAAAGATCAATTATTGCCTCTTTCAGCACTTACTGAAGTGTCATTAGTTTTTTCTGAACCGCGATTAAGTACTTTTGCAAATATCTTTGCGAGCAAATTTGGATCCAAATTTTGCTTTTCTAAGTCCTTGTTTCTCAGAGCAGTTACATATTCTTTGAATTCCTTTTCAGGATCCTCTATCAAGAATTCTATATTATCAACCAAGGATTGGCCGATGTCTTCTTGTTTGATATATTCGGGATAGTCTGGCCTATCTAGAATGAACTCAACAATATTGTAATCACTGGAGTCTAAGGCTAGCTTTCTCAGGGCTGATTCTACCTCTCCAATATTGAAGGACGATCCATATGTTTTCTTACCCCTCAAAATGATTTTTACCCTGGCTGCAGTTGAATATTCGTATCGTGTATTAAGCCCATGAACATCAAAAGTATCTGTAACCCTTTTTATTATCTGGATATTAGTATCCTCTGGATAAATTTCAATTGTGTCAAAGATGATATTTCTACCTGATTGAATTTTCTTAGTAGTGATCCTTGGAGATGCCATTCCTTGTTCTAGTTCGACCATGAGGTATCCTTTTTCAGTATTAATCTCATTGAAATTCCATAATTCTGTTGATCCAGAATACCAGGCATGATCTGTCACCTTTCGCATCCTATGATCGTCTCCCAGAGCAATGTACTGATAATTACCTTTTAGAAAATCTTCATGTAGTGTAGAGTTCTCGATCATGCCGTGTGCCATGGCTATATTTATCAAATCAGGAGAAATAGAGTTATTCTGAAGATGAATCCAGTTTTTATATATGGATTGCATACCAAGCGTGGACAACGCCCGAGACTCAATCGAGGGATGCGTAATCACCCTCAAATTTAGATCATTAATGTCAATGAATAGAGGCTGTTGTGTCCTTAATGAGTCCCTTGTATCATAATGTGTAAATAAGTGGATGTTATCGAAGGCGACTGGAAATGCAGATAGAGTTGAACTGCGATATTCCATGTATCGTCCGTGATTACCGTCTATTATAATCAGAGGAATATTTGCATCATATAATTGCTTGAATGTCATTGCAGCAACTTTTCGTGCATACTCGGGAGGAGGACTAGGATCGTAGCCAGCAGGGGTGTCAAAGAAGTCTCCGCAGTGCAGTATGACATCTGGCCTATTTCTAGTCTTATCTACTATTTCATTGACAAACTTGATCCAAGCAGAGTAGAAGTCGTCTTCCAGTGGTCTTACTTCTTGGTTTACGATCCCAGATCGTGTTTGTCTAGGCCGACGACCAAGATGAGTATCAGAAATATGTGCAATTTTCATGGCCGTATAACCTACGATGTATATCATTGTTCTTGATGTGAGGTATTTGAACTTGTATCTTCATTAGTCGAGCTGATATGCCAAGAAGTGTCCCTAACTTACTTTAACTCTTGCCCTTGACAATAACGACAACAGCTAAACTATAATAGTCATTGCAGCTACCTGTGACCGTCCCCCTTTATTGTGAAAAATTTTTGCCGCTGACAGATCATGGACATGCTCATGTTCACATTGATAAGAAGTAGTCTAATTCTGCCTTCATCTTTTTTAATTCATTGTCAATTCAGGTTCATAAAACCTTCTTCAAGGATCTATAACTTAATATATATAAGAATTGAGGACCGCGTGATCAAAGGAATAGACTTTCATAATGATTTTTATGTCCTTTAATAGTTTCTATTGAAGGTAAAGGATTCGAATGGATTTCCCTCCAAATCTCAATGGTAACAAAGCAACAAGTAATAAGTATAGTAAATCCCACTCCTTAGACCTGATCGATCTACGAATAATATCTATGCTTTGCAATGACTCGAATACACCATTTGTTGAAATTGCTAGAAATATCG
>JAATVR010000436.1 GCA_014523665.1 Nitrososphaerales archaeon TH526 | reverse complement strand
ATTGCTTCTCTAATTATTGTAATTTCAACCTGTTCAGCCATCTTACTTAGCTTCGCCACATCTTCCTTATAGTCTTCAAAGGATGTGTGATCCTTCTTGCCCATGAAAATCTCCTTGCTTTGATAACCAAGCATGGCACTCAATTAAAAACCATACATCTACACCCCATCCGTCAGGAGAACCTCGTACGTCTAACAATTTTTCCCACATCTGTCGTCTAGCACGCCACTTAAGGGTTGTTCAAAGTGTGATACCTCTGGAAAGAATACGTTCAGCATTGGTCTTGCAATCAGCTTTGTTACTGCTGCATCCCTTGATTGTCTTTCATAATATCCTCTTGACATGTCACAGTTATTTTGTATTAGTGCATCTACCAATTTATCTATCCAATCTGAAGACAGATTTTTTATGTCTGCATCGAGAAATAAAGCAACATCAGCAGCTTGATTCTTGATTGCCTCTCTTAAACCTGCTTTCATGGCATTTCCTTTCCCTGGGAATATCTTCTCTGGCTGTTGAATTACAACTGCTCCCACTTTCATCGCTAACTTTGCAGTATTATCGTTGGAATATGCGTCGACTACAATTATTTCAGGGTTGAATCTGCTTGTTGATGCAACGTGTACAGCATTCTCTATAGTAGATTCCTCATTCTTTGCGGGAAATATTACTACTACCTTCAAATCTCCTTCTGTAATCAGACTGTTATCATCACTATTATTATTATTATTATTTTTTCTGCTGTTGTGAACTCAATGGCTAACCTATGGGCTTTTAATAGTGAGGGCGGTAAATTCATTCATTAATTTCGTGAAGGAGTGTTACTAATTCAGCACAATTATTATTTTAGTCGCTTTACCACTTTTTCTAACTGGTAAATACGCTGCGTAAGAGTGCTTATCTTACCAGTTGTATCCTGATGTATTGTCAATGATCTCATGTTCTCTTTTTCATAAGGCCTTTGCTGCATCGCCTGCGTTTGATCACTTATGTTGCATTCAGTATTTATTGCAACAGGATTCTATGAAGAACAATTAAAGGATTAGGAATTCTACTTCTTCATTGCACTTAAGAATATTTCAATAGCCAAGGCCTTATTATAAAATTCTACCATTAGTTGAATATTTCCTGCTTCTTTGGCTTCGCGGGCTACCTTCATATGTTTTTTAAATTCATTTCTCAATTCTTCCTCTGCTTCTGCTGCAATAGTATTCGAAAAATCATTTAGTTCTGCTTTCATTTCATCCGTATCTTTGTAGGACATGTTAGTATGGATGGCATTCTGCTATTTATGGCAGCGATCATTGATTCGTCACGCAAGAAAACTTCAGATAGTTAACTAGCTAAGAGTTGGATTCGGGTAAGTGAGGAAGCAAGAAAACATATGTCGGAAGCACAACGGAAATATCTTCAGACACCAGAAGGCAAGAAGAGAGTGAAACTAATGATTTTACGCTTGAAAGAATGGCGCTCTAGGAACAACAACAGGTTGAAAGAGGGTGAGATTAATCCAAAAGTGCTTCAAGATGACAGAGGGAGAACTTTCCTCATTCAATCATTTCATCCATAAAGCTCAGTTAACCTCGACAAATACAAATACCTAATGATCAAGGCTAATGAAAAATATATGAACTCTAGATCATTCCAAAACGGCATCCAGGAAAGGGGATATATCTAAGCCGCAGGTAAGGCTAGGGCTTAAACCTAACATTAATCAGTTTTTGCTCTTGATACTAGTAAACGCCATTGTAGGGCTATGATTGGTCTAGAACAAACAGTCGTTCCTCTGTTAGGAAAAGAGGAATTTGGACTTGAGTCCAATGTCCTAATTCTATCTTTCACTGCTAGTTTTGGGATGGTTAAGGCTCATCTCACTCTCTTCGCTGGTAATCCATCTGATAGGTGGAACAGGAAAAAGGTCTTAGTTTTGAGCTGGTTATTTGGAATTCCTGTTCCTTTTATTCTACTCTTAGCGCCCAGTTGGGAGTGGATCTTGGTTTTAGATAGTCTCAGTTACTTTTTGCCATATTTATGCCTGGGCAAATTCGATTGCTCAAATTCTTCTTCTTAGAGTATCTGTTTAGCCAGTGCGATTATTTTTTCAGGAGGTGGGGGCGTTACATTTGCGTTAGCAAAATACTGCTCGATTGCGTTATTGACTTCGGTTTTACGTGCTGTAGTTGTTGCGGATATTGCTTGTGTTGTTAAGGCGATGGTGCTTAAGAGTATTGTGATTGCAATTATTATGCTTAGTTCATGCATCATCTGTTTATTTCTCTTGAGTTACGAAATACTGCATCCAGAGCTGCCATGCCGCGAATGCGACCATTGCGGCGGCCATAGTGAAAGTCGTGTGTTCGATTACTTTGTTCCAGAATTTGTTTTGTCTCCTAGTTATTTCTTGTACTAACATTGTCATTTTCTTTTTCTCACTATCCCTCCTTTAGTAGTATATACTGCATCGTCTTACTTAGGTCTGCCGTCTGCACTGCACTGCTATGCAGCTACTATTGGTCTTCTTGATATTCCGACATGTGAAGGAGCTGTCAAGCAATACTTTAGTATAGATTCAACGTGATGTAGTCATTTTATAGAATTGGTGTGTGAACCATTTTTGACTTAAATCGTGGGCTCGATGAAACAAACCATTCCTTCAAGAAGAGATACCGTTAACTTGAAAAGGAATGTCAAAGTCTCGAAAAGAGAGACTAAATAACATCATTAATGACTTGCGTAACATTGAAGAGTATCTGGAAAAAATTGAACAGGAAATATAGAATCCTAACAATTTGTTGCTAATAGGAGCACTAACTAGACTTGCTGATAATAACAGTGTCCTGTGTTAGACCTGTTCTTGTAAGAAGACTGCAAAATGATGGAGTCATGCAACACCCACTCCTACCGTCCACGTATTCCAAATCACATCAAAACACGGGAATAAGAGACCCTTTCTAACCTAAGAAAGGTGATCCGGTCTGCTGGCGATTACAACCTCACGCAACGACTACCAGGGTGCATAGCAGTTCAGTGTAGGCTTAAGATCTCTTAGCCAAACGTGTCCGAAATAAAAATGGGACTTGTGACGCCAAAATAACAGTCGTATTGTAGGGATTAAAAAAAGAATCTGACCGCGACTTTACCTATGATGGTGTCTGGAACGCTCTCTCCATGTCTCTGTCTATAGGGCTTGCCATTACGTCTTCAACAATATTATATGGTGCCAAATTGTCCACAGCTGTTTTAAAAGTAACTAGGCCAGACAATACGCTGAGAATCGTTTGAGGATCATTGTTGCTGGCAGTCAGGGGTGCAGTTTTCACAAATGTTACTAGTGCCTTATCTGCTAGACCTTGAGCGATCTGGTAATCTGCTTGGCTTACAATCGGCTGCGCTGTTGCGTTCGCTAAGGAAGTCATATTTGTACCAGTCATGTTTACAGCCGTCGGAGAACTCGTAGGAAGATGCTCACGTTCAATATATGTGCTCCCTGTAGCATTTGCGTAATATCCGAGGGACTGATCAATCAGATTCATAACTGCTGCGGCTTTTTGCCTTGCTTGTACGTCTAGTGTCGCATTTGCAGGGCTAGGCAAAATATTAGTCCCCATCAAAGCAATAAATACGGCTGCGACCAATACAAGAGCTTGGATCCGTGTTTTCTTATAGGATCTTTTTTCGGCCATCTAATGTGATAACGGAGACTACTATCTAAGATATATGATTGCAATGCACCTAATTGCACCCATAGCGACAGTGTGTCACATTGAACACACTCAAGTTATATATTTAATAAACTCAAGATGGGATGATAAATTGAATAAGCATTGGTCGTTATTAGTATTATGCATTAGTTTATATACTGCATTATTGGTAGTAAGTTCACCTTTCAAGAGTGTAGATGCATCTGCTTCCGAATCAATAGGAAGTCAATCCGGGGGTTATGCAATCTCAATTAACAAATAGCACTACTTCTCAATCTGCTACCGACATCTTCAATAGCAAATCTTAATGTGCTTCCAAGCAGTGCAAATAACTTTGTTGTTCTAATACCAGATGAAGGACATCATGGGCCAGGCGAGGCTGATGAAGCAAGGTTTATTGCTCAATCTTTTGTCTCTGAAACTACTGTTATCAACGAAGGAACAAATGTAATATGGTTTAACAGTGATGTAGGACATGAACACAACATCGTAGTGACGAACGATGCTGATAGCCTAGTCCGGCTTATCAAACAGGAGAGTTTGCAGAATTTGAAGCAAGAAATTACACATTTAATGAAGCAGGAGCATTTCGTTATGCAGATACCGTGGAATATGACAATGGCTATATCATGAGAGGAAACATCAGTGTAACCGCTGACCAGGGTAATACAGAGTTACAGCAAACGACGGATGGTTCTAATACAGTAGGTATTACGATGGTTCCCACTCAGGACATTTCCCAATATACAAGTGACCTGCAGAGCAGAGGTTTTGTAATAGATAGCATACATAATTTCCGAGACCTCCGAGGAGGGCAGAGCGGAACCGGAGATGAGCAGACTTTGATTGTATGGCGATCACCGCCCGGTATGCAAATATCTACCGTATTGTTACAACTAGCCGACTTCTCAAGACAACTGCCATATAGCTAGCGCGTTTACCTGTTAACCTTATCGGTTGGTTGGGTAAAGGAAGGCCATGTATACATTTTTAATTTGAATTATTTTTGAACAACTATCGATCCTTTAACTAATGGATTTGTGCTGGAATAGATAGGATAAGTTCCAGGATTAAGATTTGCCGTTACGAACTCGGAGTATTCTTTTGATTTTATTACCCCTGTATTGAATAGTTTTCCTGAGAGGGGGTCATCTGGTCCCGTGCCGCTTGTAATACTCTGAGGAGAGCTACTGTTATTGCCGACAAATATCTCTGCGCCTCGAGTTATGTTTGTCGTTTCTGGTTTGAATACAGTATTTCCTTCAGCATTCTCTGTAATGGTAATTACTGCGGCAACGATAGAAGAATCACTACTAGAAGGAGAAGGTGCATTAGTGGCAACGGCTGTAGGGAAAATGGATCCAATTGCATTCTCACCAATAGCAACTGTCGCCATTGTTAAAATAACGGCTATAAAAAGTGACAATGACGCCTGTTTTCCTTTATTCCTTGAATGTCGGTTAAGCATGTCTAAATCCTAACTCCTATAGAATATGAAGTCTATTTATAATTTTATACCGTCAATTTCTAGAATGAGCTAAGCGTGGCCCAAATGCCCATTGCGGAGCTCCGAGCGGACGCCGTGTAGATGCATACAAAGCAGTACAGTGAGGATAGAATCGCTATAAGAGAGTCATAACCAGAATACCGCTGAGAGACTCTTCCTGAGGCCTTTCCATAAACCTGGCAGGTCGCCTGGTTTTTAGGCGTGGGTCTGTGCAATTCCAGGCGGTCGTCAAAAAGGATGCGCTACGATTATTAATCTAAACTGGTACTTCATTTCAGATCTGAAAGAATAAGTATGCTAGAATATCCTAATCTGATGTTGCTAAAGATACTAAACGCTAGTCCCGGATTCGGAGCGTCGCTAGATGAATAGGAAACCAAGAATTTCCTGTAGTCAGTTAACTTATCTACATTGTTTTTTCGATAAGGATAAAATAATCTATTCCATTTATCCTCAACTTGGATAGGTTATCCGCTTCTTCGTCTATACCTTCCCCTATTATCAATGCCAAAGCGACCTTGTTCCTAGTCGAAGAAATATACTTTCGGAGTGCCGCTTGAAATGACTTAACGGTTTCCTGATTTATTCTACCACTAATTACCCTCGCTGCGATTGCCCCGTACCTTCTTGTAGATTCAACTAGATCGGAAATCTCTTTACTGGTTTGTTCATTGTCTGGGATCGATGTTGATGTACTCTTCGACGAAAGCGTAATACTCGAAACTTGATTTGAAGGAGTTCTGTTTGTTAAATGATCATTGTCTATTAGAATATCAAATACTGTATCTTTATCAATCTGGACATCAATTAGATTCTTGTATCTGTTAGGGCTAGATGAAAGATATTCTCTTAGCGGTTCTCCTATCCCCTCTATTGTTTCAGATAATGCTCTCAGTACATGCTCCTTGCTTGTGGTCGACATTGAGATAGTTATACCTGCTTTAATGGAATTCCTTTCAAAAATATCAGCCCAATGATGCAGCTTTTTGCGGGATTTTATTAGACTATAAAGTAGATATACAACTACGGCAAGCAAGATAGCTGCAACAAAAGTAATGATTATGTCATACGTTCTGTCGGGCAGAATGTTGTACTTTGATATGACATCGGTGATATCAAGAATTGCAAAAACAATTAATGCCGCTATAAGTCCAATAATAGGATAGAAAGTCTTTTCAATCGATCGTATCAGCTTAGAAGACCCATGAGCATACCTTGTTGGCATTATCGGTGAGTCAGTGCTATCTAACATGTCAAAGTTGCTTTTTCTACTTCCTGATCCTTTCTTCATTTACACCATTTATCACATTATCTACATGATGTAGATATATAAGGTATATCGGATAAGGAATCGGAATTTTTGTTCCTCCGAACCCTCATCCTATTTCTCTTCTTCTATCACTGCGTTCGGTTATACCCTGCTCCTTTATGTACATACTTCGTATCGCAAATATCAGATACCCCGCTATCCCAATTATTGCTGCCTGTAGAATTTTGCTAACAATATCTATTCTACCTACATAGTACTCTACGCCGACTACAGGCACTCCGATTGTTCTAGAGGCTATATATATACCAATCATTATGATAGAGAAGACTGCAGACACCATGTACGGATTTTTATTCTTTAATCTCGACTTGAGAACCCATACGACTAACCCCAAGTATATCAGAGATGCTCCCACAAAAACAGAAATCTCTAGGTGCTTTTCCTGTGTTTCGCCGTCTATACCTATTTGTTGAAATTCAACTAGATCACCATATTCCTGAAAGGCCACTATCAAATACACTATTGCATTTGAAAAGAGCAGCATGGCTAACAGGTACACTACAATATTTTGAATTCGCATTCCCAAATAGACGGTAACAGAGTAGATTATAAAAAGACTATAAGAACTAAGTTCCTACATTCCTTTTATACCAAGACTATTTCATGACTTGCATGAAGAGAACAATTTCAAACAAAATAAGTACCATACTTGCGGTTGTAATATCTGCTGCAATAATCTTGTCAATGGTAACGCAGCTCGGCCCCGCATCTGTACTGGCTTCTCCTCCCTCGACTTCAAACCAATCGATAGGACAGCAGATAGATTCTGCAATAACTGCAATACAGGGAGGAAATACTGATGATGGAAGGAAGCAATTATTGCAGTCAGAGAAACTTCTTGAAGATATGCCATCTGCAAGTGCTGCTGAAAAGCATATTGAAGCGGCCCTTCAGGCATTAAAACAGGGAGACAATACTGGATCTATTACACACGCAGAAGAAGCTAAGAAAATGCTCAACGGAAGTTGACAGGGTATATGATATACAAATTGAAATAATACTGTAAGTCAATTTTCGTACCTAATTTTTTGAGTTCTTCTAACTTGCTTGCCAATACACTCTTTTTTTAGAGTTACATAGATCTTACGAAGTCTAGAAAATCCTTAACCCATTTATGATATACCATATTTCCCTTATCAGTAATTTCATAAAATGTAGAGTCAGCAATTTTAGTTGACCTTATAAGTCCGTTCTCCTCTAAGGTATTGAGAATCTCAGATATCCTGTCGTGCCGTTGTTGTTTAATCCCTGCTATTTTGGTTAGAATATGATATTTGCTTAATGGCCCACTTTGAGAATTAATACATAGATATTCGAGAATCGAAAGCATAGTATATTCGGCAGACAGCCTCTTCTTCTCGTTCAAATCTACCTTCCTGGTACCTTTCTATAACCCATCAAATTATATCATATAAAAAGATAAATTTATAACAACTCAGATTATGCTTGAACATAATCAGGTAGATACTTAAAAAGAAGAAAGTTGAAAGGGGTCCTTTGATTGTTCGCATATAAACGGAAATCCATACTAGAACTTAGGTAAAATAAATTTGACGGAGAAGTTAGGTTTTAGTGTACTGATCGATTGCTTCTGCATATAAGTCTAAAATCGGTGCCGCTTTTCCGTAGTATTAGTCTATACGAAAGCCCACCCAAATACACTAGGTCTATTAGGCTGTTAGAACAATGTGCAAATAGATAGGCGACTGCACAACGGCTGTTCCTTAATCGGTATGATTTCTTCTAGATATACAAATTATCTTTGACCAGTTTCCCTAATTTTTCTAATGCTGCCATAATAGGTTGTTGTGTACTATGGATGAACAATGTGTGTTCTCCCGATTTGTTGTCTAGTCAATATTCTCCAGGACAATAATCACAGATAAGATTGTCCTGTTTGAAGGCTGGAATTGGTACTTGGAATAAAGGCAGAAGTCAGAATACTGGACCGAAAAGATTATTCGGTCAAAGATAAAGTATTTTCAAGTTCATAAGACCTAGCATAAAAGACTTCCTCGTTCCCAGGCAACCAAAGAGAAAACAAGCCAGCCTCTAATTCAATGACAACACTCTAGAAACGAAATACAATTCAATGATGTCAAATTACTTTTTATATTTAGCCCTTTATGAAGACCAAAAGTTAGAAGGAGTCATCAATTATTATTATTCTTATTCTTGACTGACAAACGATCAACGGTATGTGAAGTTCATTCTTATTAATAGTCATTCATTTTCGTTGCTACTTTCATCCTGGTCCTCTCCATCATTATTATTGTCGCTGTTCCCGTTCACCTCATCTTCTGTACCCTCTTCGACTTCAGCTTCACCTTCATTAGTAACTGGGGGAGTAACGGTGTCTGTAGGTGTAGGGGTAGGAACTCCAGTAGAAGTAGCTCCTTCACCTGCAGGTAATATTCTGTAGATACTTCCCAGGCCCTCGGCTTCTCTATCAAATGTGAGAATATACAAATTACCATCAGGACTAGTCTCTATATCAGTGATTCCTGTGATCACTCTTCTCTGTGTCAGATTAAGGAATAAAGGTCTAAGAAAGCAACAGGACTCCTTATGTCAAGACTTGCCACTAAGGTTGCAATCGTAACAGGTGCTGCTTCCGGGATTGGTTTGGGAATTGCTCAACTTTTTGTCAAACAAGGTGCTAAGGTTGTTTTTAGCGATATCAACACATCAGGCAAAGCCGCAGCCGATTCTGCTGGCAAGAACGCTATTTTCATCGAGTGTGATATTTCTAATACAGAATCAGTCGAATAATGGGAAAGCCGCACTATTCTTCTGAGGCAAGCCTATAACATGATTAAAGGTTAATGCTTTTGGGTCGAGCTCCTTCATGAGCGGCGGATCCAACTTACATGCTTATAGTCTAATAGTCATGCTTGGGTTTGCGTCATGACATGGTTCATTGGAAGTCAGT
>JAATVR010000005.1 GCA_014523665.1 Nitrososphaerales archaeon TH526 | reverse complement strand
GGATAAGATAACCTTTCTTAGTATCATCTTATTCGTAGCATCCATCATGGCGTAGACTGAAGCAATCACTATGTCTTCTCCTGTTTTTCGGGATGAAACAGTATGGCCTTCACTATCCTCAATCTTGACAACTACTTCCGCAGTTGCGTCAGATCCCCCAGTAATTGACTCGACTCGATATTCTCTAATTTTCACATCTTCTAATTGGCCCACTATTTTTTGGATAGCCTTTAGTGCTGCATCCACCGGTCCTACACCGATTTCAGATGAAATCACATCCCTATCACCAGTGTTGATCTTTACAACTGCTGTTGGGATGATGTTTATTCCAGTTACGGTATGAAAATCACGAAGTTGGAATTTTTCTTGGAATGTGTTATTTTTCATTACCTTACCTGCGATAGAAAGTAATTCACTTGTTGTAATAGATTTACCCAGGTCAGCAATACTCTTCTGTTTTTCCAAGATTTGTTTAAGCTGTCCCTCATCCGGCTTCACTCCAAATTCTTCTAACATTGCTTTTATACCATGGGCACCAGCGTGTTTACCTGCCTGAAGCCATCTTTTTCTTCCTACTAGCTCCGGACTGATCGGCTCGTACGTTAATGGATTGTTTAATATACCATGGGTATGAATGCCAGATTCATGACCAAATGCATTTTCTCCAATAATGGCTTTATTTGGTTGAACTATTATTCCCATTGCATTTGAAACAAATTTTGAAGTTTCGTACAGTAATTCGGTCTTTATTCCATGTAATCTCTTGTATAGGCATTGCATCGCCATAACGACCTCTTCTAGTGAAGCGTTTCCAGCTCTCTCGCCTATTCCATTCACGGTTACTTGAGCGCAAGATGCTCCGGCATTTATTCCAGTGATTGTGTTGGCCACCGCAAGTCCTAAATCATCATGACAATGCATACTTATGGGTAGTGGCGAAACAGTCATTACGTCTGCTACAAGTCTTGCTATATAATCCGGAGTCGAATAGCCGACTGTATCGGGAATATCCAATCGGTCAGCTCCAGATTTAGATACAGCTCCAAAGACTTCTTTCAAGAAACTGGTCTCTGATCTAGTAGCATCCTCTGCAGAAAACTCTACTTGAACCCCGTGTTTCTTTGCATAATCTACAGCCCATACAGCCCTTTCGAGCACCTGGTCTCTGCTCATCTTCAGCTTGAATTTCAAATGAATATCCGAGGTGGCAATGAACAAGTGAATATATCCTAGGTCGCAGCCAAGTGCAGCGTCTATGTCCTCTTGCACGGCTCTAGCTAAGCCACATACTTCAGTACGCAATCCCTGTCTAACAATACTTTTAATCGCATGCCTTTCTCCTTGCGATACAATGGGGAATCCAGCCTCGATGGCATCTACCCCTAACTCATCCAATTTAATAGCAATTTGCAGTTTTTGTTCGGGGCTCACGGAGACGCCCGGCGTCTGTTCACCATCTCTAAGGGTGGTATCAAAAATTCTTACCTTTTCAACAATAGGCGATAGTCGAGGAAAGGGCAATTTAAACTTATTTCCTGCCCTACCATGCCTTCCTTCGTAAATTAATCACTTTCGCACGCACAAGTAAGCCGGAGGATCTCAATTCACAACCGAAATGTCAACCAGAAATGAATGTCGGTAAAACCTATGATAGGTAGCTAGATGAGTTTATCCCCATCCCAAGTTCTGTAAAGTAATTCATTGGACAACCAAAATGAAATGAGCTTTTTTTGCAGAAATATGGATCAGACGCTAACTTGTAAATATTATTAATTCAGATATATATGTGGAATACTTTGTCAACCAATAAGCTGAAGGGGGTCTGGGCCAAGCAGATAGCCCTAATTGCAGGTAGCTTTCTCTTAGGTTTAGTATTGACCTACTATTTCGGTTTCATTGCTGGTCTTTCGCTTAACATCATTGTACTTGTTGGTTTAGTATTTTATATAAGGAGAAGCCAGCAGAACGCTTTAAGAAATCTCGGATTTAGCGATGAGAAGGCCGGAGGAAGGATTGCACCAACAGAATCAAAGATATCACTGAAATATTTCTGCATGTCATGTGGATCACGTGTAAAAGGCGCAAAATGCGCCTCTTGTGGTTCTCAGGCAAAAAGGGCTACCTTCTAGACGGCCAGATGCAATCATTCCAACGATCGAATCTGCCAAGGTCATATCTATCGACAAGGGCTCACATTCACTTGGATACATCTAGATAGAACTGTTCCTTGTCAATCTTCTCTGGTTTTACCCCCTCGATTTCGATCAACTCTTGCATTATCCCTCTTCCTCTAGTTATGGACCCAGTCTTGAGCTTCACAATTCCATTAATGAATCCGCTGCTTCCACATATGGGATTAAATGCCGATTCAGCATTTCCGTGAAACTTTTGGAGAGTCCGTTCAGCTTTGCCTTCCTCATCTTTAAAGAATCTGCCCTTCCTGTAGGATATCCTCGGATGGTCGGAATTCAAAGTTGTCTCATCATATCTCGTAAAAGTGAAAACTACTTTGAAATTATCGAGCTTTCTTGCCATATCTAATAACCAGTTGTAATAGATCACACCCACCAAGCTCTTATCTTCAAGCGAATAAAGTCTAGGGTTACTGTAAAATAATACGAGTCGAATATCCAAATCTTTCCGATCTTCCATATATTGTAAGAGACATCGGGCGCACTCGGCACCATTTGATCCTGACCAATATGCAATATCCTTCTCTACTCCAGATGCGATTTTCGAGAGAAAGGGTTCTCTTGCCTTGCTATACTTGACAGAAATTCTATCGCCTATTTTGAATTGCTCAAAAAAGTATGCTGCAAACCCGTCTGCTTTGCCGATGACTGGATTAATGTAACCATATGGTTTTTCATCCTTTATCGTTAGTTCAATATTATTCCTTGTTGGAGAGGACGCGAGTGAATATGCTCTTTCAACTTCTGTCTCCTCAATGCCTCCAGAAGATGTGGGTCTTTTCAATAGCACTCTGATCGTCACAAATTCTCCTATGTTAAACGTAAATCGATCTGATGCCGATAAAGGAGAAAATACATAAGTATAAGCATCGGGAGTTTCTTTTATTCTATCCTTTATCTGCCACTCCAGGATAGGGGTTTGGGATTTTGACATAGATTCTCTTGTTGGAGGAGAATCTACTTAACATTTTCCAATTCCTTATAAAGCAATTTGGCCAGAATCAGATAGGAATAGTACTCGCCAATTCAGTCCATAAAGGTCTGTTTTTCAAACACGAGATGAAGAATGACGGTTTTTGTTTCAAAAACAAGATAGCCCCTTGGGCAAAGATGCATACCCTAATGTTACAACTGTTCTAACTTTTCGATATGCTCATTTTATTCATAGGTTAGCAATAGAATGCTTAGAACGAGCGAACCGGATCTTAGCTAGTAAAGTGTTAATATATGGAAATCTCAATTATGACGGATCTCATTTACTACTATGGTTGAATTTTATTGGCCTCAATATGGTCGCCACTATCGCAGAACTATTGGCTATGTTATCATTTTTTTTGTTCCACTCTTCATCGCATATCCCGCTATTCCTGATCTTTTTGCCTTTATTCACACCCCCCCTACGGCAGATAATTTAGTCACCTTTGAAGACCGGGGACTTGGGTTGGTGATCAAATATCCTAGCAATTGGGAAAGATCGAAAATAAGTCAGGATCAGGTCACATTTATAGCCCCACGCGAAAGTGATTCACCTTCTTTCCCAGCTGGACTAGGTATAAAGTCACACAATATATCATCTGCATATTCCACATTGGATTCTTTGGCAAAGGGAATAATTACCGATCTTAAACAAGCTACTCGAGATTTTACTCTGTTGAGCTCAGGTCAGTCAAAACTGAATAGCTTGGATGCTTATGAGATTTCTTTTAGCGCGACGGATGATAACGATGCAAAAAGGACCGCAATGCAAATAGTTGTAAAACCTGAAAATCTGGTCTATGTAATCACCTATAAAGCCTATCCAGAAAAATATGAATCATACTTGCCGATTATACAGTCAATGTTAGATTCGTTAAAGTTTCTGTAAAGATACCATGGAGCAATTGGCATCTTTTGTCTAAAAAATATCAGATTATACTTAATTTTGGATAATTTTTTATGATGGTCCTTATTAATTGGTCACGCTTCATGAGTTCCGCCAACCCCATCATCAGGGATCATAGACTTTAATATCGCGTTTCCAGCAAACCAGTCACGCCAATAACTGTGTTCTGTGGATGTTTGCATCGGCAGAGACGAGTACCGTGTTCAGAAAATTTGTGCTTACATCGATAATAAGTACAGATTGGTTCTGATTCCTTTCCCCATACGTCAGTAACCTTCATTGCCTAATCAGAATATATATGCCGACACAATATATTATTAATGAAAGGAACCTTATGGCCATCTTCATAAGAGGTCTCGCAAATTGATTTGGATATTTGGTTGCTAACCCCGTAAAGTACACAATATCTATTATAGATTTCATTCAAATAATTTAATAATAAAGTTAAAAACATGATAAGTAATGGGACATATTTTAATGTTTGTAGGATTCTACTGCTAAACGATTACCAAATGGTTAATATTTAACATGGGACAGTAATACATTTGCCTTAGCAAAATGCATGAACGAGATTTTCTTCATGAAGTCTGCATAAGTGCTTTATCTGTTAGCAAGAAAGTGAGTTTTGCGGGGATTGTGGACAGTAATGGAAAGCTTCTGCTCGGTCACGAAAAGAAAAATGCTGACACCAATAGACGGAGATTACTTTGTTATATTGGTAACTATGAGAATAAAGTTGTCGTTAGCATATATTTCAAGCATCTTGCACCAATGATAAATGAAATAGTAAAAAAGCATTTCTTTGATATGAAATCAAGTACTTCAATTTATGATAGTAATATGGCCGATAAGGAGCATGCCATTCGGATTTACGAAATGAATGAATTTTATGTTTTAGACGTTGCCAGTAATATCAAATTGGGCTTCATTCCCATAACTGAAACAGCGGACAAGTTTCTATGTGTATACTTAGAGTCCCATCTGGTCGAAATGTCCAACACGTCTTATCATAGGATAATAGCTTTAATTAACAGATGCTTATGAGCCGGTAGCAAGATCTGAAGAGTATTCAATTACCAGTTTCCCCCAGACCGACAAATTTGCGAGGATTAATTATTTTTAGAGATGAGGCCTATCTAAGTTGAGGTATAGGAGTTAGCTCACTAAATCATGGTGAGGCGAAGACGCAGATCTAATCTCGAGTCACCAGTGGTTATCTTTAGGCATTTATGTTCAGAATCGTATACCCAACTGAAGGGACACTTGGCTTTATCTTTGTATGGTCGCATGAGTTGTCAACATTGTTTTTGCCGAACGGCTTGTTTGCCTTTAGCAAAGTCTAAAGATTTATATCTAATGATTAGGGTCCTAAGGATTAGAGCCCTATGTCAACTTTTGATTATGAAACTAATCCTGGATTCATTATAAACAGAACCGCTAGATCTCTTTCACGTTCAATGGATATTAGGTTAAGAAATAGAGTCGGCATTACTTTTGCTCAGTGGAGAGTACTT
>JAATVR010000435.1 GCA_014523665.1 Nitrososphaerales archaeon TH526 | reverse complement strand
TTAATGTAATAATTAGACTTGCTGCTTCTTAACATATTTCTAAGATCATATCCTGGGTTTTCAAAAAGACATGTTAACAATCTGCCATCTGAAGTTAGTCTCATTCTATCGCAGCTGGCGCAGAAAGGTTCAGTCATTGATGGGATAAATCCTATTGTCCCCCTTCCGTCGCAAAATGAATAAAGTCTTGCAGGATCGGATTTATAGTTTTGGTTGTAATATTTCTTTGAACTATTCTTGTAGTTTATACCATTAGTATCTTCGAGGTCGCAATTTGAGGTATTATTTAAAGGCATAACTCCTACCAGATTTTTAGTTATCTGATCGATCATTTCTCTTTTGGTATAAACCAAATTTGATTGCCAAATTCCACTTCCGTCTAATGGCATGAATTCTATAAAGCGTACTATGTGTCCAGTATCCCGTGCAAATCTAGCAAAATCCACAATTTCATCGTCGTTCCAACCTCTTATTACTACGGTGTTAATTTTTACATTCAAGCCAACATTTTCAGCAGCATTAATGGCTTCAATTACTTTGTTGATGCTATCTAGGCCAGTTATCGCCTTAAATCTTGCTGGTCTAAAGGTATCAAGACTTATATTTACACTTTCAAGTCCGGCGTCTTTCAACTTTTTGGCCTTCTCTCCAAATAGTAAGCCATTCGTAGTCATGCTAATTGAATTAATCCCCTCTAACTTGGCCAATGAAACTATGAGGTTCTCCAGCTTTGGCCTTAGAAGAGGCTCTCCTCCTGTTAACCGTATTCTCTCTATGCCAAGATTTGCTAGAATAGAAACAAGTCTAGAGATCTCACGATAATCTAATACGTCCTGCTCATTAAACCATCTGACGTTTCCTCTTGGCATGCAATACATGCACCGCATATTGCACCGGTCTGTCACTGAGACCCTTAGTTTTTTTGCAATTCTACCAAAGTTATCAATGAGAATATTCTTGTCTTCACTATCATCATATTCGCCTATTGGTTGCTGCCGGTTCTCCTCTTCCCCTATTTTCTCTCCATCCGCCTTTCCAATTTCGTACATCTCATTGACCTCAATCTTACCCTTTATTTCATCCTCGCTATCTGGCAAACTTTTTTTCTAATCGTTTGATTTGCTCTAGAAAATAGTTCTTCCATCCTCTAGGTAATGCATCAACTTTTATCGCACGTCGCATCGTTTGGAGATCCTCTCTATCAATTGAATATAGTCGTACGATGTAGCTAATAGTGATTCGACTAGGGTCTTTTGTAATTTGCTCTATCGTATCATCCGCCGAGACTTCACCCTCCTTTGATACTTTGAAGTATATTCCTGAACGGCCACTAGTCAGAAACTTTTTGATGACGTCCATACGTCCAAATTTAACCCCCAGTTTGTAACATGGCATTCGTGGCTGTGTTGCAATAACCGTTGAAGATCCTATCCTAAATACATCACCTATGTTAACATCATTCTCTATCAGTCCTTCAACAGTAAGGTTTTCTCCGAACATTCCGTTTGGCATCGCTATATCGGGAAAAACCCAGTGCCAATAATCATAATGCTCCACAGAATAAGCATATACTACATTATCTGGCCCGCCATGTACTGTTAAATCTGCCTGTCTGTCGCTGTCAAGATTGAGCGTCTTCAATCTTATGCGTCCTTCAACTGGTTCTTTGAAAATACCTGTTGTCAATTTCAGCCCTTCAAAATCTATCTCTTTTGGAAGAGATACATTGACAGAAAGTAATCTAGCCGTCTTCTATATGCCTCCCATCGACGGGTATTTTCAACACAGATATATTATCACATGGATATTTAAGTATCTTCTACTAGTCTCTGTCATCGTTTTTGTGTTTTCATGGTTGTCATCTTAGACAATCAGATGTTACAAAGTCTCCCTGTTGAAATTAAGAAATTTTGAGCAGAGGTCGTATATCCCAAGTGACCAATAAACTAGTAGAAGAATTTAACCACCCCTCTCTTTTCACCCCTTAATATCATGATTTGCTATTTTATGTCGTTCTTTTCTTTGAGCTAGTCTTAAGTTTCTAGGCCCCGTCTTGAGAACTAATAAATTCCTTACAAGGATAAGGGATAAATGATTCTACTCCCATTATACTGTGATGAATGTGGTAAAGACTTTTAAGAAGCACGAAATACCTTTAACATTTCAGCACAGTTTACGTTTTATAGATATCTGCCCTGTTTGGGCATCCAAATTTAGGACTGGATTTGATGAACAAGATGTGAAGACTCTCGTTCATGATTCAAAATACTGTATTGTTGGTGAAGCATGGGGCTATACTGGAAGACATGCAGGATACTATGTAGCTCCCTTAATTCCATTTGTGGGATGCTGGAAATGTGTGAAATTGGGAAGGGAAATGGGGAGGATTGCTAAAGAATTCGGCCACTTGGCTGCTCCAGATCATCTTCCACCAACGATTTACTTTTTTGTTCATCACTGGAACATGGAGCATTCAACGAAATCAAAGAAATCAAGATTCTTAGGGATTTGGAAAAACTTGGTGAAGCCTCATCTGCATTAGTCCCTACTACTCAATAGGCAACCGTCACGTTACATAGGAACGATTTCATCTCATCACATGAAGTCTAAATTTCATTGGAAATACTCTCACTGAACGCTATGATCCTTTATACGCCTTATCTACCAGTTACGTTAACCAAAAAATTGTAGATTACATATCCGCCTACATCCTCGTCAATGCTAGTCGGATCCCAAGTCGCAGCAGATAAAAGCACGTACATTCCGTCATCTAGCGCTATTCGAAATGTGCTGGTATAATTTTCAACAGCGTCCAAAACTGTTACTGGTGTATTGTCTACAGTGTAAGCGGAAATGTCTAGACTGTCAGGTGGTAACGTTCTGGGTGTTCCAGTTATCACGAATTGAACGCATGAATCCTTGTTCAAATTTACAATATTTGAAGGTAGATTTGCTGTATTATTTGTAGGAGGAGGTTGAAGCTCACTAATTGTCTCCCCTTCCCTATAATTTGACTCGGATAATTCGCCTTCATACTCTTTACCTTCATATATCATTGTAATCTCGGGGGCAGCACGTTGAGCGTCATGCTACGGTTGGTGCGACTGATATCTTCAGGATCCCCACAATTCGTTTGGCCGCCACTGGAAGGATTTTGGAATTGTGAATTTATTCATTTGTTTGGTCATCTGATTTTGTCTCTGCATCACTTTGAGTTGGTTGCGCAATGGCCGTCATTGCAATTGGTGCTCCGGTTGCTATAGCTGTCAAGAGCGATAACAACATTCCAACTAACAATTTTTGAACAGATTCCTGATTCAAAAGTAACAAGCTGGACATGTGTTAATCATCTGTATTCAATATATTAACATTATTCAGAGGATCCACCTATGAAGTGATCTAGTCAAAAGTTTGATCACGCAATAACTTGTATCTCTAAAGAAATTTATCTACTTTCAATTACCTACAATTAACTATTCGTAATATGGATATTATGTCTATTACAAATCGGGTTTACCAGTAAATTGGCATACTGTAAACCGGGTTTACCTGCATACTTTTATATGTTCTTAATTAGAAAGATGTTAATGCAAAAGTTGGGAAACAAAAAATTGTCTAAAGCCGTGTCGACTAAACTTACTGATGAGGATTATGAGCTTTGTCGGAGGCTAGCTCGGGAGTATTATATTAATGGAAAGATCAAGTATCCGTCTGTTTCAGAACTTATAAGATTGCTCTTATTGAGAATATTAGATTCAAATCGCTCTCATGCGAATATACCAGGGGATAGTAGCCATCCGAAATCATTTAGATTTAGATAGTCTTCTTAAAAAAATGATGTGTTAGCGCAAGTATGCATGTATTATAACTCGTAGCCACATAGTGAGCAAAAACCTTTCTACACCACTATGGTACGATTGAAACCCTTTGTGAGAACAAGCATAACCTTGGAACTGATGCCTTTCTACACCACTATGGTACGATTGAAACACCTCCTTGATATGCAGGAGTCATTGGTACTCCGCCGTTTCTACACCACTATGGTACGATTGAAACCATATCTGCGCAGTGGGCAAAATGATGTGCAGATCTCCTTTCTACACCACTATGGTACGATTGAAACTCGTCTTGAAGATACAGTTTCTTAAACTTGCCGCCCTCCCTTCTACACCACTATGGTACGATTGAAACCCCTGATTTATTACGTTCATTCTTTGTATAAGAGATAAAATTATCTCCGCCAACCTCCGATCATGTAGCTGCTCTATAAATGTCCTCATATCTCCAATCCGAGGTCCGGTATGTACCTGCAGCCAGTTATTACCCATGGGTCTTGTGATTTATCTATCCTATTTTCCTTGAATAAATATGGTAACCTCC